>JBBDIE010000001.1:0-9497 GCA_040880545.1 Bacteroidales bacterium
GTAACGCAGAACCGAGTGCAACGAGCTCACGAATACCGCTGAAAATAAACTATTTATGAGTATATCGGACATTATGGACAGACACTAAATAAGTTATGTACCTATGAACACATACGGTAAATTATTCAGAGTAAGTATTTTTGGAGAATCACACGGGTCACTGGTGGGGATTCTTCTGGACGGGGTTCCTGCGGGGATTCCGCTGGATCCTGAAGACCTTATGGAGGATCTTGGTCGTCGTAAAAGCGGTGCAGCCGGTACCACTCCCAGGAAGGAAGACGATATTCCATTGATAAAATCGGGAGTCTTTAATGGCTTTACAACCGGAGCCCCTTTAATTATTCAGATTGAAAACAAAAATACCAGGTCTCGCGACTATACTGCATTGAGAGAAACTCCACGGCCGGGACATGCTGATTTTACTGCCTATAAAAAATTTGGTGGTTATGAAGATTACAGGGGAGGTGGGCATTTTTCCGGAAGACTGACAACCGGGTTGGTTGCAGCTGGAGCAATCGCGAAAAAGATGATCGATCCGGTTACAGTTAACGCCACCATCCTGGAGGTAGGAGGTAGCGAGAATATAGAAGAGGCCATTCGGCAGGCTGTGGAAGAACAGGATTCCATCGGCGGGATCGTTGAATGCAGGATCAGTCGAATTCCATCTGGCGTGGGTGAACCTTTTTTTGATTCAGTGGAGTCGGTACTGAGTCATCTGGTATTTTCAATTCCGGCAATTAAAGGCATTGAATTCGGAGCCGGTTTTGCTGCAGCAAAAATGAGAGGAAGCGAGCACAACGATAATTTCGTTGATACAGACGGAAAGACAGAAACGAACCATGCCGGAGGGATCAATGGTGGGATTACCAACGGTAACGAAATTGTTTTCAGGGTGGTTGTGAAGCCCACATCAAGTACCCATAAGGCACAGCGGACCATGAACTTTGTTAAAAATAAGATGCAGGAACTTACTGTGGAGGGAAGGCACGACACTTGCATTGCCCTCAGGGTTCCTGTTGTACTTGAGGCTGCTGCAGCTCTGGCAACTGCCGACCTGATGCTGCAGGCACAAGCCATAAACAGAATTTTAAATCCAAAAGATATAATTGAATAGTATGAGAATAGTAATAGTTGGTGCAGGAAACATGGGATCATGGTTGGTTGAGTCTCTTTGTCTTGATTATGAGGTAGGTATATATGATGCCGATCGGAACAAACTGAAGTATTTTTTCAATTCGAGAAAATTTGTTTACCTGGAAGATATCCATGACTTTTCTCCTGATCTGGTTATTAATGCTGTGAACCTGGAGAAAACTATTCCCGTTTTCAGGGAACTTCTTCCCTATCTTCCGGAGAACTGCATTCTGGCAGATATTACATCGGTAAAAAAAGGGCTGGCTGATTTTTATAAAGAGACCGGTCGCCGTTTTGTATCAACGCACCCCATGTTTGGCCCAACTTTCGGAGATGTACGTAATTTGCGGGATGAAAATGCGATTATAATCAAAGAGTCTGATGAGGTTGGCGCGGAATTTTTCAGAAAGTTATACCAGAATTTGAATATCAGGATACATGATTTTTCATTTGATGAACATGACCAAACTATTGCCTACTCACTTTCATTGCCATTCTCCTCATCCCTGGTATTTGCATCATGTATGAAAGAACAGGATGCCCCGGGTACAACTTTCCGCAAACACAACGAAATAGCCAGGGGCCTCTTATCGGAAGACGATTATCTTCTCTCTGAAATTCTGATGAGTCCCTACAGCCTTGAGCAGGTGGAAAATGTGCGTGACAAACTGAATCACCTGATAAAATTGATCAAGACGGGTGATGTCGGTTCATTCAATGAGTTGTTTGAACAATTGAGAATGAATATCGGGATGCGATCATAACTTAATTGCCCGACAAAGTTTTCTATTGAGTATTTTTAAGATCAGTCAGGGTCCGCAACACATCTGAACCCTGTATTGAACAGGGAAGTCTCGACTGAATTAAAACTCCTTCCATAGGTAGTAAAGCTTTCTGATCCAAGCTGATCATACATGAAGGATCCCCCCCTGATCGCTTTCACATTTTCACTAACAGTCATTTGAAATGTCGACCCATTATAAGGTTTAAACGTATTTACACACCATTCCCACACGTTACCGCTCATATCATGCAAGCCGGCTTCATTTGGTGCATAACTGCCCACCGGACTTGTATACAGATATCCATCTTCGGGCCTGGGTTCTGTAACTGCTGGCCCTTGCCAGGTATTTGCCATATAACTACCTCCTGAAATTTCCGTCTCTCCCCAGGGGAAGGAAGTTCCATCTCTTTTGCCGCTTTTTGCCGCATACTCCCATTCAAATTCTGTGGGTAGCCTTTTCCCTGCCCAGGAAGCATATGCCATTGCATCATTCCAGCTTACATGGGTGACCGGATGTGCAGGGTCGGCACCTGGATTGCCAGGACCCAATGGCAATTTCCAGTACGCACCTTTTACAAGTTCCCATGCGCCCCTGGTGAAGTCGAAAATACCGGAATCTCCAAATTTTTCCGCATCAGTCTTATAACCGGTCTCCTCCACGAATTTCGCGAATTGTTTTACCGTTACCGGGTATTTGTCCATGTAGAAAGGTTCAATTTCCATTTCAAAAGCAGGCTTATGCCGGTCCGAACCACTGTTGGCACCAATGATTATGGTACCTCCTTCCAGGGAGATCATCTCTACTGTAACTGATTCATCGCCCGGGTCGCTGGTGCTGTTAACATTGGGCAAAACATTATGCTCACCGGTGGATGTTCCGGAATTATCTTGCACGGAATCATTACTGACTACGAATTTTTCCTGGGTGTTTTTACAGGCGATAGTGAAAAAGAATAAAACTGGCAGAATAAAATAAAGTTTAATCATAATAATGTAATTTCAGAATTTGTTTTGTGTGTTGATTAATTTTGAACCTGTCATCAATTCTGAGACCCATAATCCATACGATCTTATTACCGCTGGTTAATATCCAGGTTCTCTTTTTAACAGGAACAGGTATTTTATTGTCAATAAAAAAATCACTGACCTTTTTCATTTGCTCCATTCCCAGCGGATAAAAGTAATCACCATGTTGCCATTTTCTGAAAGTCAAAGGAAAACTGATCTTATCCAGATCAAGGCAGGCAATATTTTGTGAATCAGGAATTTCATCCATATCTTCCCGGTCCATCACCTCAATATCCATGGAAAACGGGAGAGCCGCTTTACTTTCAGGGGAATCAATGTAAAAACGTTCAAAATGGAGGTCTTCCACTTTATAAATGAATAACTTTTCCCTATCCTTAAAAATTCTGTAATAGGGAGAAATGAACTGTTTTCCTGAATCAGAATCCAGGATTTTTTCTATATTAATACACTGGTCCATGGAAAAGCCGAATTCAGAAAAAAGTTCGTAGAGCCAGGAGCCAAGAGGTTCGAGCTCCTTAATGGCTGCAAGATCCACCTCAAGATGTGTTTCCTTGTCGGAAAACAATGAATTTCGCATGCTGATTACCTGCTCCCGGTAGATACTATGCGATTCTTCAAATCTCTTAATATTGTCACCCATGGTGCGTATAAAAGCAGGATTTATCTCATTAAATAACGGGATCAACCCATGACGGATCTTGTTACGGCGATACTTCCTGCTTTCATTGGATGAATCTTCCCTGTACTGGATATGGTTGGAACGACCGTATTCTGTAATCTCTTCACGCGTTGCAAACAACAACGGACGAATATACTTCCCGTTGATCACAGGAATCCCTGTTAACCCCTTAATACCTGTGCCTCTGCATAGGTTGAGCAGCACTGTCTCCACAGAATCATTCAGATTATGTGCCGTGGCAACACATTCCACCAGTTGTTCCTGGGCTATTTTATCAAACCATTGGTACCGGAGTTCCCGGGCTGCCATCTGGATCGATATTCCGTGATCATCCGCGTAATCCTCAGTTTCAAATTTTTTTACGTATACCGGAAATTCATATCCGGCAGAAAGCAGTCTGACAAAAGCCTCATCTCCATCCGATTCCTTATCGCGTAAGCCGAAATTGCAGTGCAGTATCAGGCATGAATATCCCGAACGATAAAATAGATCGGTCATTACTACCGAATCGATTCCCCCACTCACAGCAATCATTACCTGTTGCTGATCGTTGCACAGGTTGTTTTGTTCAATATATGATTTGAACCTATGGATCATCGTGGTCGAAAGTTAACCTTTTTAAGGGTAATATTAAACAGATGTATGCGATTCAATCTTTTTTAAATCTGTCGTATAGAAAAGAAAAAACCGTCCTGAATTACAGTACGGTTTTTTATTATTTTGACCTGGGATTTTTTAATTGCTTCCTAAAAATGAAGCAATACTGTCCTGGGTCTCCCTGAGTCCGTTTTCTCCTTTATGCCAGTTGGCAGGACAAACTTCTCCGTTCTCTTCAAAGAACTGAAGTGCATCAACCATCCTCAGTACTTCGTCAACACTACGTCCCAGGGGCATGTCGTTTATCACCTGATGGCGAACGACTCCCTCCTTATCAATCAGGAACAATCCCCTGTAACTTTGTGGTATCCCTGAGAAAAAAGATTCTCCATTTTCATGATAATTCCATTCTCCGGCCAGAACATCAAAATTTTCTGAAATGGTTTTTGACTGGTCCGCCACCAATGGATGCCTAACACTTTTAATGCCACCGTCCTTTAATTCGGTTTGCAGCCATTTCCAGTGTGAAAATTCAGAATCAACAGAGCAGCCTACCACAGCCACATTCCTTGATTCAAAATCTTCCATCCGTTGCTGAAATGCAAGGATCTCTGTGGGACATACAAAGGTAAAGTCCGCCGGATAGAAGTAAATTACAACATATTTCTTACCGATAAATTGTTCAAGTGTGAAATCTTCTTCTACAATTCCTCCGTTTACTACTGCCGGGGCTTTGAATAAAGGTGCTTTTTTACCAACTAATACTGCCATAATTTAAATTTAAATTTTAATAATACATTTGGTTTTAGTTACTGTGTAAACAATAAAAATCAATGCTGGTTCAAAAGATTTCCAATAGAATTCAACATCAGAGGCCCAGGATTTCAGGACCCTGTTCGAAGCGGATATCCACAGGAATGCTGAGGTTCTCCAACCGGTCCAAATCATGTTTCAGATCTTCCCTGATATACCCGTTTTCCTCAACCAGTTGCTTTGCTGCTTCGTAATTTCCATCTCCCTGAATAGTCAGGATCATATTTCCAAGATTATTCATTGCTTCCTGCATTTTTTCAAAATCAATACGGTATGTACCGGTCTCCTGATCACGGGTAAAGGCACCATGTTCCTGGAAGTAATAGAAACGGATCATATTTGCCTTTCCATGGGAACTAGCCACTCCAAAACGTACACTGCGGAATATGCTTGCCATAAAGGTTACATAATTATCCATCAGATCTTTTTCACCTAGTTCACCCATCTCGGTTAGTTTGGTTACCAGGTACAATCCCAGGATATCAGCTTTACCCTCCTCAAGGGCACTATACTGATCCTTAAGCATATTTCTTACTGTGCCTTTGCCATTGATGGTGTTATTAAGTCCCAGTCCGTGTGCTACCTCATGGAACATTGTATTTTCAAAAAACGCATCAAAACTGATGTGTTTTCGCTGATCATCTGCAATTAGTACATTACTGATCGGAACAAGGATCTCTTCGAATTTATACCGGATTGAATTTTTCAGTTGAAGTTTCCTGCTGCCTTTGGCCAGTTGCACACGTTCATCGTTGGGGAGGTTGATTGCGATAGTTTTACTCGACGCATTACAATCTCCGGCATAATAGACTGCATCATAGGCACCCAGGTCGGAATCACTGCCTGGCACCTCTTTTTTATATGCTTCAGAAACCGGCAGTGATTTCTGCAGTTCGGGAAGAAAGGAGCTGATAAATGCCAGCTTCTCGCTCCAGGCTTTATCTTTTATCAGGATAAATGCTTCGTGTGCAGCTTTATAATTAAAGAGCTTATCTTCATAATTTTCAATGGGACCTACAACAAAGTCAATATCGTTTGATTTCATATCCATCCAGGCCAGGTCCGATGCCAGGTAATCATCCGTAAGCAATGCTTCGGCCCTGAGACGCAGGTATTTTTCAAATCCTTCATCTTCAGCCAGGTCTGCTGCTTCCAGGAGCAATGTGGATGCTCTTTGAACCTGCTCTTTAAATGCAACGTGGTAAGGAACCACCGAAAGTGACCTGTCCGGTTTTCTCCTGATCAACGTATACAAACTTTCCTTTCCTTCACCATCAAATGCTTCGAATTCTTGAATGGTCATGTCGTGGGGATAAAATCCTGAGGCTGCAGGCTTGATCTCTGCTCCGGGTATAAATGGCAGGTCTCCATTGAGCCGTTCCCACGGACCGTAATTAAGCATGAAGAAGTCAATTTGGGCGGGCTCAGTGATTTCAGCAAGGAACTGCTCCTTCCGGGGACAGGCCTCCAACCAGAACAACTCATCCATAATGTGGGCGATTTCAAACAGTTTACCAAGCATTAGTTTCTGATTTTCAGAGAGATGAGATATATCAGAGGTTAACTGGACACTGATGAATTCATCGACCTTCCTTTCGATCATCTGGTCATATTTTTCAAGTTTCACATTTCTGTTAAATCCTTCAAGCTCAAGGAAAATACATTCATTGTGCTTATGATAGGTCATCTTCCTTACAACGATTCCTTCCTGCAAAACCAGACTCGTCTCCATCTGAATAAGGTCGTCAGTTTCATAGGTTACGCTGTATGGCACATTCTCCATGTAATAACCCAGTTGGTCATCTCTGATTTCAAGGTAGACTACGAAAGGATCTATGATCTCTTCATCTGATTCCAGTAAAGGAGTTGTTCCAGCGTATAAAGTTTGGAACTGCCGGGATTCGTTACTACAGGAAACCATCATCAAGAATCCTGAAATCAGCCAGAGATAAGTACGCAGATATTTCATATAGCGATATAATTTTATTCAATCAAATGTACCCCTTTAAAGTACAATCATGAATAAAAATGGTATGTTTTAGAATTATGCTGGCCAAGCTCCGCAAATGCTACTTAATAGGCCCTTGCAAACAGTACCCTGCGTGCAGATGGATTTCCGGAATAGATACATTTACCTTCTTCAGCATCCCCGTCAACAGGAATCAACCTGATGGTTGCCTTTGTGAGTTCCTTGATTTTTTCTTCAATCTCAGTTGTGCCATCCCAGTGTGCCGAAATAAACCCACCCTTGTTATTGACAGTATCCACAAATTCATCCCAGCTATCCACGACATGTGAGTTGTTTTTCCTGAAATCGAACGCCTTTTTGTATATATTGTCCTGAATTTCAGTCAGTAACTTCTCAATATAGTCTGTTATACCTTCCTGGGGAAGCACTGTTTTTTCAAGTGTATCCCGCCTGGCCAGTTCAACCGTATTGTTTTCAATATCTCTGGGACCCAGGGCCAATCTAACCGGCACACCCTTGAGTTCATATTCTGCAAATTTCCATCCGGGTTTCTGGGTGTCACGGTCGTCGTATTTCACAGAAATACCTTTCGCTTCAAGCTGGCTTTTAATTCTGTTGGCGGCCTCACTTATTCCCGACAGTTGTTCAACTCCTTTGTAAATGGGAACAATCACAACCTGGATAGGGGCAAGTTTTGGAGGAAGTACAAGGCCGTTATTATCCGAATGGGCCATCACAAGCGCGCCCATCAACCTGGTGGAAACGCCCCAGGAAGTTGCCCATACATATTCAAGTTTTCCCTCTTTACTTGTAAATTGTACATCAAATGCTTTTGCGAAGTTCTGACCCAGGAAATGTGATGTTCCTGCCTGCAGTGCTTTGCCATCCTGCATCAGTGCTTCAATACAGTAAGTCTCAAGTGCTCCTGCAAATCTTTCTGTTTCACTTTTAACCCCGATATGAACAGGCATGGCCATGAAATTTTCTGCAAATTCTGCGTAGGTATGGACCATTAATTCAGCCTCATCGAGGGCCTCCTGTCTGGTTGCATGGGCTGTATGCCCTTCCTGCCAGAGGAATTCAGCGGTACGGAGAAACAGGCGTGTTCGCATCTCCCATCGGACAACATTGGCCCACTGGTTGATCAACAAAGGCAAATCCCGGTACGACTGAATCCAATTCTTATAGGTGCTCCATATGATGGTCTCCGACGTAGGCCGGATAATCAGTTCCTCTTCCAGGGCAGCATCTGGGTCCACCATAACACCCCCGTTCACTTCATCGTATTTCAGTCTGTAATGGGTCACAACAGCGCACTCTTTGGCAAAACCTTCAACATGATCGGCCTCCTTGCTGAAAAAAGATTTTGGAATGAAGAGGGGGAAGTAGGCATTTTCATGTCCGGTTGCCTTGAACATCCGGTCGAGCTGATCCCGCATTTTTTCCCAGATTGCATAACCATATGGCTTGATAACCATACATCCGCGTACCGCAGAATTTTCTGCAAGATCAGCCTTTATAACCAGATCGTTATACCATTGGGAATAATTTTCCTCTTTACTAGTCAAAACCTTAGCCATGCATGATTTGAATTAATTTAAACGAAATACAAAGAAAATAAAAAAAGGTGAGAAGAAATAGGTAAATTGATTTCTATATTTACACTTTAATTTAAGCAAATTGAACTTTCGGCAGTTATGATCCGGATATTCAAGAATTTCATACAATATGGCCCTGAAAACTACCACCTGGAAAGACCGGAATATCGATAACCTGCAATTAACGAAAACCTTTGCGGTTAAAAAGGGGATAACTCATCCTGTGATCATCAATTTCGGGCCTGGGGGATCGGTTCGGTTTTTGGCTAAATATCTTTTGCATGGACCTTCAGCGGAGCGGGATACCCGGGCCAGGATTATCAGGTTTTTTGAAAGCCTACTCCGTAAGACAGGATTATTTCCATTAATTACCAATGAGCCTGAGGAGATCGTCCGTATATTTTCATCACTATTGCCAAAAAAACTGCTGGTTTATGACCGGGAGAAAAAAGTGATCATGGCTGTAAACGACCTGGTGGCTGCGAAAATAATTGATATTCCAGTTGAAGCTGAAATTATTGATCTGCTGGAGGGGCCGGTCGCATCGGAGGCCGACATTGTCATTGCATTGAATATTGTCAGTAGAACCAACGACAAAGAACGGGCCTTGAATCATATTATTTCTTCAGTCAGAGTTGGCGGATTAGTATGCATCAACATCGATGAGCCACCCGCGGGTTTCATCAAGTTGGGTCAATGCCTGTTTGAAAGGGTTAATTAGTCTGTCAATAGTGTGGAGTGGCTGGATCATCATGTTCGGGATCATCGTAAGAGCTTTTTTTTTAACCACAGAGGACACAGAGAGCAAGCTTGCACAGAGTTTAGGACAGAGTTTTTTTGAGTTTGATTTTCAGACGTGCTAAAAAGGGGGAGTTAGGAGCCTGGCTCTTGAGT
>JBBDIE010000002.1:0-55435 GCA_040880545.1 Bacteroidales bacterium
TTTAAATTAAAAAACTCTGCTCTAAACTCTGTGCCAGCTTGCTGGTCTGATTCCTCTGTGGTTAAAAAAAAGCTCATACGATGAATACCGGCCCCATCTGACGCATTCCGGTTCAGACTTCCTCTGTGGTTAAAAAAAAAGGCTCTTACGATGATCCAACCACACTACTTTATTGACAGACTCTACTTAACCTCACTGATCCTGCCTCCTTTAAAAATATACTCCGATTCGGTAAATGAAGGGATCTTCAGTCCATCGGGTATATCATTATGGCTCTTCATGACAGATAGTGTATGAATCCTTTGTTTTGAAACCCCTTTCTTGATCCAACCCGTGTCATAACTGCAGAGGAAATCGTAGGTTTGGTTCCCCTTCATTGTAGTAACCAGCGCCATTTCTCTAAGTTCAAAAATATCGGTTGTTTCTTCTATGATCCCTATACCCTGTACCCTGAATGTACTTTCAGAAGCAGGGTGGTAATAAATGTTTTTAATAATTTGAACAGGTTTCGCATTGAATGAAAATGTACTTTCTTTGGTACAACTGGTTGCTGATGAATCGTTAAATACATTTAATACAGTATTGCCCAGTCCCCTGAGCGCCTCTTCCCCAAATGACTCTTTTATTGTTTTCACTATAATAGAATCTTTCGTGGTTACGGTATCCAGGTTTGATAAGAATGAATTGATGATTGAGTCAAGCTGCTCGATGAGAATAAATTCCCCGATGTCGGACATGACTACCTTAAATGTATTTTTTTCAAGTTCAGTAATATAGGTTCTGATGGGATGGAATTCACTGGCCTCGGTGCTTATGAATATTTCAGATCCCGGAGAAAAAAAGTTGAGGGTTAATCCCTCATACCAGCAGTTCAGTTCATAATGCCCGGTTGAAGTAATGGAACTTACAGCCATGAGCAACGTACTTTTGATATCCAGACTGACATTCCCCTGCAATTCCATGTTCTCAGTTTCAGTATTCTGCTTCATGCTGGTCTTCAGGTAATATTCTTCACCAATTGAGAACCTGTAACGGTGAGGTTCCGATTGACCATTCGCATAAGTGAGGGAAAAAAGAAACAATATGACTGATACTACACGATGCATGCTGAAAGATTTGCTTAAAGGTAGGGAATGTAAATAAATTTTCAGTTATCGCCTGAATTTTAACAGAAAAGGGGAGGAGGAGAGCAGGCTAAAGCGCTGTATATTTAGGATTGTGAAAAACCAAAACGCTTAATATGTTGGCGGTTTATTATTGTTATTAAAATAACAAATGCTATCTTTGTACCATCTGAGGTGCCGGAACTTCTGTCATCAAGGATCCAAAATATGAAATCTGATCCAGAGGAAGCGCTGATGGAAAAGAGATCCTTTAAAGATTTCTTCAACTACTTCCAACGGTTCGTTAATCAACTAACGATGATATACGATCCACAAGTGTATGACATTCCCGATGAGCCAATGAAGCCCTTTATCTCAGAAGATGAGATTTGGGGTATACTTGATCAATCAGTATCTGACAAACGGCAAGTGAGAGACATAATACAAAAATCGCTGAACAAGCAACGTTTGTCGCTGCAGGAAACTGCGGTACTTATCAAAACCACGGATACTGGATTGATTGAGGAGATAAAGGAGGGGGCAAGAATATTGAAGGAGCGTGTATATGGGAACAGAATTGTGTTGTTTGCACCGCTTTATGTGGGGAACCTCTGTATAAATAATTGCACATATTGTGGCTTCCGCACTTCAAATAAAGAGCAAAAGCGATCGACTCTTTCAAAAGAGGAACTTATAAGCGAGGTATCCATGCTGGAAGATACGGGTCATAAAAGGCTGATCCTTGTATTTGGGGAACATCCGAAGTACGATGCTTCGTATATTGCTGATACAGTTAAATCTGTATACAGTATAAAGAAAGGGAACGGCGAGATCAGGCGTGTAAACATTAATGCCGCACCAATGGACATAGAAGGCTTCAGAACTGTGAAACAGGCCGGGATCGGGACCTATCAGGTGTTTCAGGAGACCTATCACCGGGGAGCCTATGCAACCCATCACAAAGGAGGGATGAAAAGCAATTACGATTTCAGGCTCACTGCGTTGGATCGTGCGCAGGAAGGGGGCATAGACGATGTTGGCATAGGTGCCTTGTTTGGGTTATACGACTGGCAATTTGAAGTACTGGCACTTATCCGGCATGTGAATCATTTTGAAGCGGTTTATCATGTGGGCCCCCACACCATTTCATTTCCCAGGCTTAACAGGGCCTCCAACGTTGAATTAAACGATGAATACCTGGTATCCGACGAGGATTTTACAAAGTTGGTTGCCATCCTGAGGCTGGCAGTTCCCTACACCGGATTGATATTAACTGCCCGGGAACCTGCACATATCAGGGATGAAGTCTTACGTTACGGAGTTTCCCAGATTGATGGCGGAACCAGGATTGAAATGAAAGGATACACTGAGAAAAAAGCAGTGCAGGATCTGGATTCGGAGCAGTTTGAGATCAATGATGACCGGTCGTTGAATGAGGTGATGGACGAATTGATAAATAAAGGTTATATTCCGTCATTTTGCACAGCCTGTTACAGGGTTGGACGAACCGGTGAGCACTTTATGGAGTTTTCCGTGCCGGGATTCATCAAGCGGTATTGTACTCCAAATGCACTACTGACTCTGGCCGAGTATCTGGAAGATTATGCTCTTGATATTACCCGGAAAAAGGGCTATGATCTGATCGAAAAGAGCTTGCAAGATTGTGAGAACCAGCAATTTAAAGCGAAGCTTACTGACAGGCTTGAAAAGGTAAGAGAAGGGATGAGGGATCTCTATTTTTAAACCTGCTTCGGGTGGTTTCGGAGGACGAGGTATCATTGCTCCTTGTTCTCCTTTGAAAATATGAGTTCAGAGTTCTGCGCTGAGGTTTAGTACTATTTTATTATATCTGTTCCGTTCGTCTTTCAGCTTTTTGGGTGATATCTACACGATATTTTGCGCAATCCAGTCACCCACCTCGCTGGTACTGAATGGTTTTTTCTCTGCGATATCTTCTGTAACCACCCCTGCGTCCAGCGACTTTGTAACTGCATTCCTGACTGCATTTGCTTCATCAATCAGGTCAAGACCTTCAAGCAGCATAGCAGCAGAAAGGATCGTGGCCAGTGGGTTCGCAATGTTTTTTCCTGCAGCCTGGGGATAAGAGCCATGAATCGGTTCGTAAACTGACGTGTGGATACCCACGGAAGCAGAGGGCAGAAGCCCCAGTGATCCGGTAATTACGCTGGCTTCATCCGAAAGAATATCACCAAACATGTTTTCGGTTACCATCACATCGAACTTTTTCGGCCACTGGATTATTTGCATGGCTGCATTGTCTACAAACATATAGTCCACTTCAACGTCTTTGTTCAGTGGAACCATATCCTGTACGGTTTCCCGCCAGAGACGGGAAGTTGCAAGAACATTGGCTTTGTCAACTACAGTTAGTCGCTTCTTTCGTTTACGTGCATAAACGAATGCCAGCTCAACAATTCTTTGGATCTCTTCCTTGTTGTAGATACAGGTATCATACGCTGTTTCTCCGTCTTCAGATCTTCCACGGGGTTCCCCGAAATAAATTCCTCCTGTTAATTCACGGATGACAACAAAGTCTGCATCCTCCACGAGATCTTTCCTGAGCGGTGATTTGTGAATCAGCGAGGGAAATGTTGCCACAGGACGAATATTGGCATAGAGGCCAAGCTTTTTACGCATGGCAAGTAGTCCCTGCTCAGGCCTTACTTTTGCCCTGGGATCGTTGTCGTATTTGGGGTCCCCGATTGCTCCGAATAAAACCGCATCGGAATCCAGGCAGATTGCATGGGTCTCATCGGGATATGGATTCCCCGTCAGATCAATTGCATTGGCGCCAACCGGTGCTTCGGTGAAATCAAATTGATGATTATACTTCTTTGCAACGGCTTGTAATACTTTAATGGCCTGGTCAACGATTTCCGGCCCGATCCCGTCGCCCTTTAGTACTCCTATTTTATAAGTCATATGTTCTTTTTATCCGGGTGCTTGAAATTATACATTAATAATATTTAACATTCTGGTTGTACACTTAATGGCAGCAACTGTCTGATCAGAGTCCAATCCTCTTGTTTTAAAAGTTTTACCTTCATAGTTCCAGGCAATGGTACACACTACCAGGGCATCGGTTTTCCCACCTGGTGGTATTGAAACGTTGTAATCCAGTAAAACCGGATGTTTTCTATCCAGCCTGTCATAAATCTTCCACAGGGCTTTCATGAATGCATCATATTGACCGTCTCCACTGGCTGTAGCTTCATACACCTGTTTATCAATCTCAATACTCAGGGTTGCCATGGAACGGAGTCCGGCTGCAACCGACAACGAATAGTTCCTGATCTTGATCTTTTCATTGATACGCTGGCCTCTCAGAATATCAGATATTATGAATGGCAGGTCATCCTGTGTAACGACCTCCTTTTTATCACCCAGTTCTATCACCCTGCTGGTCACCTTTTTCATGTCCTCTTTGGATAGTTCAATGCCCAGCTCCTCCAGGTTCTTTAATATACTGGCCTTGCCCGACATTTTTCCGAGTGCATAAGCCCGTTTTCTTCCAAATCGTTCAGGCAGCAGATCGTTGAAATATAAATTGTCCTTCTGGTCACCGTCTGCATGTATACCGCTGGTTTGAGTAAAAACGTTTTCACCTATAAGCGGTTTGTTCTCCGGAATTCTTACTCCTGAGAAAGTTTCTACAAATTTGCTGACAGAATATAGTTTTCTTGTGTCAATGGAGAGTTTATGTCCAAGATGATCTTCTACAATTCCTATCACACTCGAAAGTGGTACATTTCCTGCCCTTTCACCCAGGCCGTTAATTGTTGTATGAATACAGGTAATCCCTGCTTTTAATGCAGAGAAAACATTGGCTGTTGCAAGATCATAATCGTTATGGGCATGGAAATCAAATGTCAATCCGGGATACCTGGTTTTCATATCCTGGCAAAAATCAAACACCTCATTGTGATTCAGGATCCCCAGAGTATCCGGTAACATGTAATGGTCAATATTTTCATCTTTCAGGTTATCGAGCATGAAATAGACATATTCCGGAGAGTTTCTCATTCCGTTGGACCAGTCTTCGAAGTATATATTTACATGGATACCTTTCTCTTCTGCCTTCCTGAGTGATATTTTGATGTCGGCCAGATGCTCTGCAGGCGATTTTCTTAACTGGTTCTCGCAATGATTCAGCGAACCTTTGGTAAGCAGGTTGATCACCTTGCCGCCGGCTTCACTGATCCAGTCCAGGGAGACATCTCCATCCACAAAGCCGAGGACTTCTACACGGTCAAGGTAACCATGGGTCTTTGCCCACCGGAATATTTCACCTGCACCCTGGAATTCTCCTTCTGAAACGCGGGCCGACGCAACTTCAATCCTGTCAACCTTCAACTCTTCCAGGAGGAGCTTGGCCATATTGAGCTTTTCTCCTGCGGTAAATGATACACCTGATGTCTGCTCCCCATCGCGGAGCGTAGTATCCATTACAGTAATTTTCATGTTTCCAGATTTTTAGATGCGATTTTTCTCGAATGCTTCGATCTTATCCATAAGATTAATCAGGTAGTCGATATCGGTATACCCATTAACCATGCACTCTTTTTTATACGGATTGATCTCAAAAGATTCGCTTTGTTGGGTACCTGTAAGGCTTATTTTCTGGTCTATCAGGTTTACTTCAATGACAGTTTCAGGATCTTTTTCAATGGCATCAAACAGGATGCTCAAAAAGGATTCGGTGACCTGAACAGTAAGCAACCCATTATTCAGCGAGTTGTTTTTAAAAATATCGGCGAAGAAACTTGAAACCACTACCTTAAATCCATAATCATAGATGGCCCATGCAGCATGTTCCCTACTGGATCCGCTACCAAAGTTTTTTCCGGCGACCAGGATTGTACCTGCGTATTCGGACCGGTTAAGTACAAAATCCTCTTTAGGATTGCCGGCTTTGTCATACCTCCAGTCTCGGAAAAGATTGTCGCCAAAGCCCTCTCTTGTAGTTGCTTTCAGGAACCTTGCAGGAATAATCTGGTCGGTATCGATATTTTCGATTGAAAGTGGTACAGCTGTTGACCGAATTGTATTGAATTTATCTAATGCCATTATTTTCTGATCTTTAATTAAACGAATGTGGAGGGATCTGTTACTTTTCCGGTAATAGCAACTGCTGCTGCCGTTAAAGGACTGGCCAGCATTGTTCTGGCACCGGGTCCCTGGCGGCCTTCAAAGTTTCTGTTGGAAGTTGAAACCGCAAGTTTGCCTTCCGGAATCTTATCATCGTTCATCGCGAGACAGGCCGAACAGCCGGGTTGTCTTAATTCAAATCCCGAAGCTAATAATGCTTTGTCGATCCCCTCTGCAATAGCCTGCTTCTCCACCTGTTTTGATCCAGGAACGATCCATACAGTTATATTTTCCGCTTTCTTCTTTCCTTTTACAAAAGCTGCAAATTCACGCAAATCCTCAATTCTCCCATTGGTACAGCTTCCAACAAAGACAAAATCCACGGGGGTCCCTTCCATGGGAATTCCAGCAGTGAAACCCATATAATTCAATGACTTTCTGAATGAGTTCAGGTTACTGGGAGCTATTTCAGATTCTGACGGTATTTTGCCAGCAATTTTTGTTCCCATACCTGGATTTGTTCCATAGGTGATCATGGGTTGAATGTCGGCGGCTTCGAATGTATATTCTTTATCAAAGACGGCATCCTCATCGGTTTTTAATGCCTCCCATCTCTCTACGGCCAGGTCAAAATCTTCGCCTTTGGGGGCATAATCTCTACCTTTGATATACGCATAGGTGGTAGCATCGGGGGCAATAAGTCCGCCCCTTGCACCACTTTCAATACTCATGTTGCAGATGGTCATCCGCCCTTCCATGGAGAGCCTGCGAATTGCAGATCCGGCATATTCAATAAAATACCCCGTACCTCCACTGGCTGAAATTTTGGATATAATGTAAAGAATGATGTCTTTGGATGTAACTCCTTTTCCTAATTCCCCCTCCACATTAATAAGCATTTTTTTAGGCTTCTCCTGCAATATACATTGGGTGGTAAGCACCATTTCAACTTCACTGGTACCAATTCCGAATGCCACACTGCCAAATGCACCGTGTGTGGAGGTATGTGAATCTCCACAGACCATTGTTAATCCAGGTTGTGTAATTCCCAGTTCAGGACCAATCACATGCACAATGCCCTGGTTCGGATGATTTAGTCCGAACAATGGAATATTATGGTTCTTGCAGTTTTCCGTAAGTTTATTCACCTGGAATCGCGATAACTCATCCTGGATCGTTAAATGCTGATCTATCGTGGGTACGTTATGGTCCGGTGTTGCCACAGTATGCTGTGGACGAAATACCTTGAGCCCCCGGGCATCGATCCCCGCAAAAGCCTGCGGACTTGTTACTTCATGAATCAGGTGCCTGTCGATGTATAATACACTTGGGCCGTCTGATATCTCTTGTATCACATGCGAATCCCACACTTTGTCAAATAATGTCTTTCCTGCCAATTTTCTTAAGATTTAAATTTTTCCAACGTAAAATTATATAAACTCAATTCGAAACTCCCCCAGCAATGGAGGTTTTCCCTGAACCGGTACATTGAGGTTTAAGGCTGCAAAGATAACAAACTTCCGTGAAAAAGATGCTTTAAAACATGCCATTTATTCTATTATCACCTCACTATAATAGTCCTGACCCGATTTTATGAAATTCCGGTCCGGAAATGTTTTGTTACAAGGATTTTGGATTAAAAGTATTGTTTACACTCCCCATATTATCCCGGGATAACAAACGATCCACCTAATGAGAGATAAAACAACTGTACATGTTAATTGTTTGATCAAATTTTTACCTTAATATAAAAGCAAAAATATAAAAGCAAATCACGTAATTGTTTACCTGTAGATCAGGAAAGGTGCTGAAATTTTTAGCTCACTGTTACCAAGCACGATGTAATAAGTTCCATTGGAGATTTGACCTGTATTCAGGGCGAAAGTTTGTTGCTCCCGGCCGGTCTGAATAACCGGACCATGGAATGTTGCTCTACCAGCTGTATCATAGATGGTTGCAGTAACATTACCCTCCATGTGGAAATTATAAATTACTGAGGCTTCGGATTGTAGAGGGTTGGGAATTATCTGTATCCTGTTCTGGTGACTTTTGCCAGATGAGACTTTTGCAGATGTTTCTGTAAATGATGGTTTACCTGCTTCGATCCAGGCACTGTAGATGAGTTCTGCAAATGAATGGGAAGCACCGCTGAACATCTGGTTTGTGATCCTTTCAGTTTTTTCCCATAATGCAACATAATAGAGGTCAGATGAAGTGCCGGACCCCATCTCCTTTGCGTAGTCATCTGCAATCAATATGGAATCCAGACAGGTGTAATTCTTATAAATATAATCAAATACATAGCGTCGTACATTTTCGATCTCTTCAGCAGGTGTGCCACTATAAGTAATCTTGTCCTGATATATTGAGATCATTTGAGATTCGTATCTTGAATGGATGCCTTTGTTCCCTGTGAACTGACCATCATAATTGCGAGTGAGATGCAGTGGCATATGTCCATCGGCTACATAATGTCCCAAATCGGCCGCATACTTTTTGGCACTGGTGATGTCGCCCCTTGTCAGGTTAGAAACCAACGAATCATACATTGCCAGCGTTGCCCAGGGGAGATAACCATTTTCTTCCACAAATTCTTCACCATAGATGGCTATACAGGAATCCAATGAATGAGGGATTCTTCCGGAAGTTACGAATGTATCATAATTATCAATGTCTATATAATGTTTTGGTCCTTCTTCAGGGTCACTGTTTTTCCTTTTATCAGCATCAGAAGCATGTTCCGACAGATAGAAAATCCAGTCACCAAATTGTGCCATATCCTCATTAAAAGAGAGCGATATCCTGAAGCTGATCATTGCATGTCCTGCACCTCCCCAGCTGGTTAACATAATGGCAGCAACGAATGCCAGGAACATGGTAATTGTCCGTTTATACATATTTTAAGACTGAGGTTAATCCTTTTTGCGATCCTCTCTGGTGGACGTATTGGAAGAGGTTAAATACCATTTATTTAGTGTCTGTCTTGACAGACTATTTAGAAGATGCAAATGTAAATAAAAATCGTTGGTTTTTGAATCTGGTTATTGTGTAAACCTTTTTAAGTACGAATTAGTTTCTTATCAGTTGATTACATAAAATTTTTCCTGAAAAGTGAAATTTATGTTAAATGCGAAAAACTATTGAAGATTATTATTGATATTCATAAATTTAGAAAATAATAAAACTCAATTATGATGAAATGAAGCCGCCACAAACAATCTTTCACTGGAGATGATGTAAATTATTGCGGGTTCCGGGGTTTTATAGCAGCACTAATTAAAAGAAAGCCAGAATATTAACTTAATTATCAGACAAATGAAATTTCTAAAATGGTTATTGATTGTTCTGCTGGCCCTGGCCGGATTGTTGCTTATCATACCACTTTTTCTGCCCTCCGTGGGAATAACTTCTGCGGAAACAGAAATTTCCATTTCCCGTGAACTGGTTTTTCAAAATGTTGCACAGTACACCGACAGGGAAAAGTGGGATCCATGGTTAAAGATGGAACCTGAAGCAAAAGTAACTATTGCCCCGCGCCCCGAATTAGTAGGATCAACCTATGCATGGGAAGGGGATAAATTAGGAACCGGAAAAATGATGGTGGATTCGGTTGTCTATCCGTCTTATATTTCCTCATCTATCTGGTTTGGTGATAGTGAAGATGCTTCCAGGATCCAATGGAACTTTGAAGATACGGAAGCAGGGACAAAGGTTACATGGAGCTTTACTTCGGAAGGTTCATATCCCTTTGGCCGTATTATGATGTTGATTATGAATGGTATGATGAAATCATCCTTCGAGTCAGGACTGGCAGATTTGAAACGCTACCTGGAGGAAAACCCACCCAGGATGTATAAATTATCAGAAATCAAATCAGAGAATTCATACGCTACCCATTCCATGGTCATTCCTGTTGAAGGAAATGTGGAGTTTATAGCAGAGCAAAGGAGTACACTGTATGCTGAACTTGCCGGGGAGATTAATAAGCAGGAACTTGAAATAAGGGGGCCTGCCTTTGTTCATTATCTGGATTATGATAGCGAAACGGGTTACGCACACGCACTGTTGGGTTTTCCAGTCAGGAACCAGGGTGTGAATTCAGGAAATATTGCCCCGAAGTACTACGATAAAATCCAGGCAATTGCGACCACTCATTACGGCAAATATGAGTACCTGGAGGAATCTTATCAAGCACTTACTGACTACGTGGAGGAAAATGATATTGAAGTTACCGGTGAAGCTTTTGAAGTATTCCTGAACACAATGGATGAATCTGAGAATCCTATGGATTGGAAGACGATGATCGCTTTTCCCATAAAATAAATAACGGATGGATGACCAGGAGAATCCACATGCAATGGAGGAGTTGGAGAAGTCGTTCTACAACGACGGATACCTACTCGCAGAAAAGCTGGTTAAAAGTGAGGATCTCCCGGGCAGTTTGCAAAATGCGGTAAAACAATTTTATTCAGTATTGGATAGTTTCCTGGAAATATTTTTGAAAGAAGCAGATAGCCAGGGCACACCGGCACATTGCAAAAAGGGATGTGCATGGTGTTGCCATCAGCCTGTTTTTGCACAGACACATGAATTTTTATACCTGAAAAACTGGATGTTTAAAAATCTTGGTACAAAGCAAGTTGACAAGGTATTTAAACGAGCAGGGAAGAAGCATAAAACTACAAAGTCATTTACGCAAGAGCAGCGACTTCTGCACAAGGAGCCGTGTCCATTGCTGGTAAACAATACATGTTCGGTTTACAAGGTACGTCCCATGGCATGCAGAATTTATCTTTCCAGGAACCTGGCCAGTTGTATCAGCGAATTCAGTAATCCAGGCGATAAGTCCAGCTACCCCATGCTGTTCGACCTGCCACTGCGTGCCGGCCGCAGCATGAATAACGGGTTTGTTAACCGGTTGAAAGAGATGGGGATTGATGTGGAAGAGATGGTGATCGAACAGGGCATACTGGCAGCCCATGGAAATTAAGTTTTAGGTTAAAACCATCCTTTTTCCCTCTTATTTCACTAAATTCGGGCAAACCGAAAGAAATATGAAAATTGGGTTATTGCGGGAAACCAAATCTCCCCCAGATAGACGTGCTCCTCTCACACCTGAACAATGCCAACGTTTAAGGAATGATTATCCCGAACTGGATCTGGTGGTTCAACCCTCCGATATCAGGTGTTTTACCGATAATGAATACAGGAATGAAGGAATTGTACTACAGGAGAATTTATCGGATTGCGATATTTTAATGGGCGTAAAAGAGGTGGATATTTCATCACTTATTCCAGGTAAATCCTACCTCTTTTTTTCACATACAGCAAAGGAACAGCCTTACAACAGGGGTTTGCTCCGGGCGATTTGTGATAAAGGTATTACACTGATCGATTATGAGTACCTGACCGGGCCGGACAATACACGGGTGGTGGCCTTTGGTCGGTGGGCCGGCATCGTTGGGGCGTACAACGGACTTCGTGCCCTTGGATTGAGAGAAGATAAGTATAATCTTCAACCGGCATGGAAACTCACCGGCCTGGCTGATATGTTAGAGAAAGTATGCTGCCTGCCGGCAGATGGAACAAGGATCGTACTCACCGGTGGAGGCCGTGTGGCACAGGGAGCCATGGAAATTCTCAACGCTGCCGGGATTAAGGAGTTATCTCCTGCAGAATATCTGGATGGCAACAAGGAATATTCTTCCTTTTGCAGACTCGATCCATGGCACTATACAAGACGTATAGATCATCAGGATTTTGATTTCCCCCATTTTATTGAACATCCTGAAATGTATGAGAATTCTTTTCTACCCTATGCCCGACACTCGGACCTGTACATTGCTTGTCATTATTGGGATCCGCATGCTCCCTTGTTATTAAGTAGGGAAGATTTACAGATACCAGGGTTCCCTGTTCGTGTGATAGCAGATATCAGTTGCGATATCAATGGCCCCATCGCCTCTACAATCAGGGCCTCCAGTATATCTGAGCCGTTTTATGGGTATGATCCGGCTACTGGAATGGAAAGCGCAGACCCGTACAGGGAGCATGTGATAACCGTGATGGCCGTTGATAACCTTCCTGGAGAATTGCCGCGTGATGCTTCAGAAGATTTCGGATCAGCTTTGACAGAGCTTGTTATATCTTCATTACTGGGAGAGGATGAAGAAGGAATAGTCAGACGGGCAATGATTGTTGAAAGAGGTAAACTAACCAGGTTGTACAAATACCTGGAGCAATTCCTGGCGAATGGCTAAATGTTCTTCAGATACTTGATCATTGCAGTGGGATCACTGGCCTGAAAAATGGATGTTCCAATTACAAATACATCTGCACCGGCTTTTTTCAACTTTCCCAGATTATCCTTCCCCACACCTCCATCCACCTCTATGAGAGTTCCCGTTCCGGCTGAATGGATCATCTCTTTGAGTTGCTGCACACGTTCGTAGGAAGATTCCATAAATGATTGTCCTCCATAACCCGGTTCCACTGTCATGATCAGTACCATATCAAGATACTCCAGATAGGGTGCCAGGACCGACACATCTGTATCAGGCTTCAAAGAAACCGAAGCTTTCATGCCAAGTCCGGAGATTTTTCCAAGTGTTTCTCCAAGCTTTTCACAAGCTTCATAATGTATGGTAAGAATATCTGCACCAACCTCTTTGTAACGCTCCAAATATCTTTCAGGTTCAACGATCATCAGGTGAACATCCAGTGGCTTTTTTGCAACAGTTTTAATCTGGCTGATCACCGGAAAACCAAATGACAGGTTGGGAACAAAAACGCCATCCATAATATCCAGATGGATAAGATCTGCATCGCTGTTATTCAGCATGGAGATCACCTCCGAAAGATGTAAAAAATCAGCATTTAGAATAGATGGTGCAATCTGGTGCCTCATGGAAATGAAATTTTTACAAAATTAACTTTCTTACCGCATTAAACTGTTTTTTCACTGTAAATTTTATCCACCTTTGCGAAAAGTAATGCGTTTCGCTACGGAGGTCTAAAGGTTACCTGATATACCTGTATTTAACTATTGAAACAACTTTGGATCCCTGCAATTCGTTATAATATTATTAAATTTCAGGATGAATTCAAACGCAACGTTTACCAGGAATTAAACATCCTGAACAGATAGCGTGTTGATGTGCGAAGCAAATAAACTAAATCAGACAAATGAAAAGAATGTTTCCTCTGATAATCTGTTTGTTTATAACAGTCCATTCCTTCGGGCAGAAATATACAATAAGTGGTTTTGTGCAGGATAAGGCCACCGGTGAAATGCTGATCGGGGCCTCGGTATATGATGCCAACGCAGCGGTGGGGGCCATTACAAATGAATACGGTTATTTTAGTCTTACCCTGCCCAAAGGTGATGTTTTGCTGGCTGTATCCTATGTTGGTTATACCACATTTTCAGAAGAAATTGCACTTGACCGGAACATGGAATATATCATTGACCTGGAGCCGAACCTGCAGATAGAGGAGGTGACAATTACCTCCGGTGGTCCTGGCGAGACTGTACGCAACTCCCAGATGAGCTCTGTTCAGCTTTCTCCCGGTCAGATCAAGGCGATGCCTTCATTTCTGGGAGAATCGGATGTACTTAAGGCACTTCAGTTGATGCCGGGGGTGCAATCGGGTACGGAAGGTACCAGTGGAATGTATGTCAGGGGAGGAGGACCAGACCAGAACCTGATACTTTTGGATGGGGTGCCGATTTATAATGCCGATCACCTGTTTGGATTTTTCTCTGTATTCAACCCCGATGCAATATCAAATGTAACGCTCATTAAAGGAGGGTTTCCTGCCCATTTTGGGGGAAGGTTGTCATCTGTAATTGATATCAGGTTGAAAGAGGGTAACCTGAAAGAATTCAGGGGAAGTGGGTCCATTGGACTGATTTCTTCACGCGTAATGCTCGAGGGTCCGATAATAAAGGATAAAACCTCATTCCTGATCTCAGCAAGAAGGACCTATGCAGATGTACTGGCCCGTCCCATAATCAGGATTGTTAATAATCAAACAGGAAACAAAGGTATGGCAGGGTATTATTTTTATGATGCCAACCTGAAAGTCAATCACAGATTCTCCAGTAAGGACCGAATATTTCTGAGTGCATACAGTGGACGGGACAAGCTAATGATAAAAGATGAGTATGAATATATGTATAATGATACCATTCAGACGGAAAAGACAGATTATGGGCTCTATTGGGGTAATTTAACCTCGGTACTTAGGTGGAATCACACCTATGGAAATAAATTCTTCAGTAATCTTTCAGTAATCTACAGCAATTACAAATTTGATGTGTATGAAACCTACGAGTCGCTGAAGAATAATAAATCGATATCAAAATACCAATTCGACTACTTTACAGGGATCGAAGATGTGGGGGCGATCCTGGACTTTGATTATCATCCCGGCCCGCGTAACTCCATAAAATTTGGAGGGAAATACCTGTATCACAGGTTCAAACCGGGAGTTTTGGCCTATAAGGCAACTGAAGTACTTGATTCGCTGGACCTTCAGTTTGGAAATGAGATCATTGACGGTCAGGAGTTTTACATATATGCAGAGGATAAGATGAATATCGGAAACAGGCTCCTGATAAATCTGGGATTGCATTATTCAGCCTTTATGGTCCAGGATGAATATTATCATTCCCTGCAACCCCGGGTCAGTGCAAGATACCTGATTACAGACAATCTATCTTTGAAAGCTGCCATAACCCAAATGCAACAATATATCCATCTGCTGACCAATGCAACCATTGGCCTTCCAACCGACCTATGGCTGCCTACGACCAGTAAAATACCCCCGGAGGAATCGTGGCAGGGCGCCCTGGGTCTTGCTTATAACCTGAAAAACGAGTGGACATTTACTGTGGAAGGATTTTATAAGAATATGACCAATCTTATCGAATACAAGGAGGGATCCAGTTTTCTTCAGATAGAAACAGATTGGGAAGATAAGGTGGAAATAGGCGATGGTTGGGCATACGGGGTCGAATTTTTTGCACGTAAGGATGCGGGTAATCTGACAGGGTGGATCGGTTATACCCTGGCCTGGTCAAACAGGCAGTTTTTTGCCCTAAATGACGGTAACATATTTCCATATACCTATGATCGCAGACACGACATCTCGGTGGTTGGCATGTATAAATTCAATGAAAATACCGATATAAGTGCCACCTGGGTTTATGGAACCGGAAAAGCGGTAACCCTTGGAGTAGCCAGGTATGCCCCGGACCATTGGGCTGACCAGTCGAGAGAATTTTACTATAGTCAATGGGATGAAATAGAATATTACAATGGAAAGAATGGATTCAGGGAACCTGCATATCACCGGTTCGATTTTTCATTGAACAGACATAAAAAGAGAGCGTGGGGAGAACAAACATGGAGCTTTGGGGCTTACAATGTTTACAACCGACAGAATCCTTTCTATCTCTATTTCGGTCATGACAATAACGGGAAACGACAACTAAGGCAAGTGAGTATTTTCCCGATTATCCCCAGTGTCAGTTATTCGTTTAATTTTTGAAATGATGAGACAAAAACAAAAATATACCATTCTGCTAATACTGGTTGTATTGATCCTGGGTGCTTGTGAGAAGAATGTGGATATCGATATCGAAGTAATTGATCCAATGATCGTAATGAACGGGGTGCTCCAGGTTGATTCAACAGTTGTGATTTACCTGTCCAGGACCAGGCACATCCTGGACAATTCTGAAATCAATGTACTGACCAATGCAACTGTGCATATTACAGACAGCGAGGGAAACAGTGAGCAGCTTGTATACGGAACTGGCCAGTTATACAGAACGGATCAGATGTTCATTGAATCCGGGAAGGAATATACAATTACAGCATCTGCCCCAGGATACAACGATGCTGAAGGAACCTGCATAATCCCTGAAACGGTCCCTGTGGTTAAATTTGACACTTCTACGATCGTAAATGAGTGGGGAGAGAAAATGATCGCATTCGAAGTTGTCTTTGACGATCCTGCGGGAGTCGAAAATTTCTATATGCTCTCAATCAGATCACAGGTGGAATACGCAAATACCCAATACATGTATTACGAAGATACACTCTATGTAGATCAGGAAAAGGATACAGTGGTCGTTGGTTATGTAAGAGATTCAGTAGTATTTAGGGATGTGCAGAACCAGAGTGTATGGTTCGAATCGGAAGATCTGGCCATTGAACAATATGATTACAGGACCAACCGCATCATTTTTTCCGATAGATTGTTTAATGGCAGGAGGTATTCCGTTAAAGGTATTTTTAATACATGGTTTCTCTACGGCGCATCTGACACAGCAATTGTGGATATCCATCTGCAATCGATCGACAACCATTATTTCAAATACATTAACTCAAGAGTGGATCATTATTATGCAAAAAGCGATCCATTCGCCGTACCTGTTGTGGTTCATAATAATATTCAAAATGGTTTAGGTATATTAGGTGGAATGTCGTCCGAAACCACTACAATTAAACTTGCCCCGTTGAATTATGAATGGAATTTCCCTTATTATTAAAAAAGCTGAATTTTTTGATTGAATTAAGTTATTTTTGGTCTTCCAAAATCAGATCAGGAATATGATAATTTTCGAAGAAGTAATTTCCAAAAAACTGAATCTAGGGCTGGTTCAGGTTAAGAATACGCTTGAATTAATTGATGAAGGTTCAACGGTACCATTTATAAGCAGGTACCGGAAGGAAAGAACCGGAAGTATGGATGAGGTGCAGGTGGCAGGTGTCCGGGATGAATACGAGCAATTAAAAGAGCTTGTAAAACGTCAGGAATATGTATTGAAGACCATCGATGAGCAGGGGAAGCTTACTCCGGATCTTCGCAGTAAAATAGAGGATACATTGGATATGAAGACCCTCGAAGATATCTACCTCCCTTTCAAACCTAAAAGGAAAACCCGTGCAACTGTGGCCCGTGATAAAGGATTAGAGCCGCTTGCAAGAATCATCATTAAGCAGCAGCAATTATTGCTTGAAAAGAGTGCAGCGGAATTTGTCAATGAGGAAGTGCAAACTATCGAAGATGCACTTCAGGGAGCCAGGGATATTATTGCAGAATGGATTAGTGAAAACCTGCGTGCCAGGAATATGGTCCGCAACCATTTTTCACGAAGTGCAGTGATTTATTCGAAACTGATAAAAGGGAAGGAAGAAGAGGGGGCGAAGTACCGGGATTATTTCGAGTTTTCAGAACCTTTGAAAAAATGTCCAAGCCATAGGATCCTTGCCATGAGGCGTGGAGAAAAGGAGGGTTTTTTGAAAATTATTGTTGAACCTGAAGAGGTCAATGTATTACGCGACCTTGACAATATGTTTGTAGAAGGGAACTATGATGTATCACAACAGGTAGAGTTAGCTGTACATGATTCATATAAGCGACTGTTGGCCCCCTCCATTGAGAACGAATTCAAAGCAGAATCAAAAGAAAAGGCAGACATGGAGGCAATACGTGTATTTGCAGAAAATCTTCGGCAACTACTGCTATCGTCACCACTGGGTGAGAAAAGGGTGCTTGCACTTGACCCCGGGTACAGGTCAGGCTGTAAACTGGTATGCCTCGATGCACAGGGTACCTTGTTGCACAATGCGACCATCTATCCACATCCTCCTCAATCCGACCGATCGGGGGCGAGCCGGAAGGTTAGTGCCCTGGTACAACAATATAAGATCGAAGCTATTGCCATAGGAAATGGAACGGCCAGCAGGGAGACGGAACGATTTATTAAACTGGTTCGGCTCCCGGAAGATGTCAGGGTATATGTAGTGAATGAGGCAGGAGCTTCTATCTACTCAGCATCCCAAATTGCAAGGGATGAATTTCCCGATTATGATGTTACCGTCAGGGGAGCGGTATCCATTGGACGGCGATTGATGGACCCTCTGGCAGAACTGGTGAAGATTGAACCGAAATCAATAGGTGTGGGGCAGTACCAGCATGATGTGGACCAGGGAAAGCTGAAGAAGAGCCTGGACGATGTTGTGGAGAGTTGTGTGAACATGGTGGGTGTGGATGTTAATACTGCCAGTCAACACCTGTTAACCTACGTTTCAGGGCTTGGGCCGGCACTGGCAAAGAATATTGTCAGCCACAGAGGCGAAAACGGGCCGTTTAAAAGTCGCGAAGCGCTGAGAACCATCGCCAGGATGGGAGACAAGGCATTTGAACAGTGTGCAGGATTTTTAAGGATATCAAATGCTGTAAATCCCCTGGATAACTCGGCAGTACACCCTGAAAGCTATAATGTGGTTGAAAAGATGGCCAAAGACAAAGGATGTAAACTCAGTGAATTGGTAAAAGATGAATCGCTCATCAATAGTTTGGAGATTCAGCGATATGTAGATGACAAGGTGGGTATCCCGACACTGAAGGATATCATTGAAGAATTAAAAAAGCCGGGACGGGATCCCAGGCAGGATATCGAAATTTTTGAGTTTTCCAGGGATGTAATAAGCGTGAGTGACCTGAAGCCCGGAATGGAACTGCCTGGGTTGGTTACCAATATAACCAACTTTGGAGCATTCGTGGATGTGGGCGTAAAGCAAGACGGCCTGGTACATATTTCACAGCTTGCAGATAAATTTGTGAAGGATCCCAATGAGGTGGTGAAACTGAACCAGAAGGTAATAGTACGGGTATTGGAAGTAGATGAAAGAAGAAACAGGATCAGCCTTAGCATGAAGGGAATAAAGTGAATCAGGAATATGATTCCTTTATGTCTTCAGCAAGTACGTGAAAACTACCGCATCCAAAACGCCGGTTCATGAGGTTTTTCGACATAAAATTTCATCATAATGATGTTCAATAAACTATTACTACTGGATTTTTACTAATTTCGTTTTTTCGAATTTGAACTAATCAACCCCTGTAATGTTATGACACATAACTGCTACGCAATCTGTACAAGAAATCTCCTTCAGAACTAATCATATGAAATCAACTAAATTTATTGCCTTATTGGTGCTGGTCATGGTATTGACAGCCTGTAAAAACGAACAGAAAATGAATCCACCTATTGCCGAAAAGAAGCCGAAGGAGCTGACTATTCATGGAGATACGCGCATTGACAATTACTATTGGTTGCGTGAGCGGGAAAACCCGGAAGTGATTGCATACCTGAATGAAGAAAATGCATACAGGGAAGTGATGATGAAGAAAACGGAAAAGATGCAGGAGAACCTGTACGAAGAAATTATTGGAAGAATAAAGCAAACGGATGAATCTGTTCCCTATAAAAAGAACGGATATTACTATTACACCAGGTTCGTTGAGGGGAATGATTATCCGATCTACTGCAGAAAAAAGGGGAGCCTTGAAGCGGATGAGGAAATTATGCTTGATGTGAATGAAATGGCTGTTGGACATTCTTACTATTCAGTGGGCGGATTGAGTGTCAGTACAAATAGCCGTTATGTAAGCTTTGGTGTGGATACAGTGAGCCGCAGAAAATACACAATTCACATTAAAGATCTTGAAACCGGGGATATTCTTGAAGATGTAATTCCATCCACCACAGGAGGATCGACATGGGCGAATGACAATCGTACTATTTTCTATACCAAAAAAGATGAAGAGACACTTCGATCAAAGGCCGTTTTCAAGCATCTTCTCGGCACAGAAGCCAAGGAAGATGTGCTGGTATTCAGTGAAGATGACGAAACATTCAGCACCTTTGTTTTTAAAACGAAATCAGAAAAGTACCTTGTGATAGGTTCCGGGAGTACCATGACTTCGGAATACAGGGTACTTGATGCAAATAATCCGGAAGGTGAATTTAAGGTGATTCAACCCAGGACAAGGGGGCTGGAGTATTCTGTTTCACATTTCGGCGACCACTTTTACATTGTCACAAACCTGGATGCCAGGAATTTCAGACTGATGAAAACCCCGGTGGAAAAAACTACGAAAGAGCACTGGAAAGAGGTGATCGCTCACAGAGAAGATGTGATGCTGGAAGGTGTTGATCTGTTCAATAAATTTATGGTGGTGGAAGAACGGAAAGAGGGGTTGATCCATCTGCGTATTATCAATCTTGAAGATAAGTCCGAACATTACATGGAATTCTGGGAGGAGGTATATACTGCAGGAGTCTCCTATAATCCTGAATTTGATACCGAAACGGTTCGGGTTTCCTATTCATCATTGACTACCCCCAATTCAACATACGATTATAATATGGCGAGCAGGGAAAAAGTATTGTTGAAACAGGAAGAGGTACTGGGTGATTTCAATCCTGATAATTATGAAGCCAGAAGGATCTATGCTACTGCTTCCGATGGTAAAAAGATACCGATGAGTATTGTTTACAGGAAAGGACTGGTATTGGATGGTCAGAATCCCACGTTAATCTATGGATACGGATCGTATGGCGCAACCATGGACCCCCGGTTCAGTTCTGTGCGCCTGAGTCTGCTGGATCGAGGATTTGTCTATGCCATGGCACATGTCAGAGGCAGCCAGATTTATGGAAGACCCTGGTATGAAGATGGGAAACTATTTAGTAAAATAAATACGTTTACAGACTTTAACAGCTGTTCAGAGGCATTGATCAATGAAGGCTATACAAATCCCGAAAACCTATTTGCCATGGGAGGTAGCGCCGGTGGGCTGCTCATGGGAGCGGTGATCAACCTTCGTCCGGATCTGTATAAGGGTGTAGTTGCAGCTGTTCCTTTTGTGGATGTGGTCACAACCATGCTCGATGAATCGATACCACTTACAACCAGTGAATATGATGAATGGGGCAATCCCAATGAAAAGGCGTATTATGAATACATGCTTAGCTATTCTCCCTACGATCAGGTTGAGGCGAAGGATTATCCAAATATACTGGTAACTACTGGATTACATGATAGTCAGGTCCAGTATTGGGAACCTGCGAAATGGGTGGCCAAACTGCGTGATATGAAAACAGACAACAATCTGTTGTTAATGTATTGCAATATGGAAACAGGTCACGGTGGCGCAAGCGGAAGATATGAGCGATACAGGGAGATTGCCATGGAATATGCATTTCTGTTTATGCTGGCAAATGTGGAGTAACAACTTATGGCCAGGAAAATCAGCAATCACTCAAATAATAGAAAAGTAAATAATTTGATTAATTTTGTCCGCTGAATATCATTCATTGTATACTACAAAAACAACATACCGCGTTCGTTACGCAGATACAGATCAGATGGGTGTGGTGTATTATGGAAACTACCCCAGGTTTTACGAAATAGGCAGGTCCGAAATGATCAGGGACCTGGGTTATACATACAAGGAACTGGAGAATTCCGGGGTCTTTATGCCTGTAACCTCAGTAAATGCAAGGTACCTTTATCCGCTCTATTATGATGAGTTGATCACCATTGAAACGACCCTGAAAAAGATGCCCCAGGCAAGAATGGTTTTTTTTCATACGATTTATAATGAAGAGAATCAGGTGGTGCATACAGCGGAAGTGACCCTTGTATTTTTAAGTAAAGAGACAAACCGCCCCGTTAGAGTGCCTGGCTATATGATCACCGCACTTGAGAAAATGACAAATTTAGATTAACATTTAACAGACAATATATATTGAATTTTTTTGACTTAAATCTGGATGATGACCTACTGGATGCCCTTTCTTATATGGGCTTTGAAGAAGCCACTCCAATTCAGGAGCAAGCAATTCCGCTGATCCTTGAAAATCGCGACCTCATAGCATGTGCCCAGACCGGAACTGGGAAGACGGCTGCATTTGTACTGCCGGTACTTGAAAAAATATTAAATAGTAAGAAGGAGGGGACAAATACCCTGGTGATCGTTCCTACACGTGAATTGGCCATTCAAATTGAGCAACAGATACAAGGATTTTCCTATTTCCTGAATATTGGTTCCATAGCCATATACGGAGGAGGTGAGGGAAAGGACTTCATCAACCAGAAGGTGGCTTTGAAAAAGGGCACGGATATTGTAATAGCAACCCCGGGTAAATTACTCTCACACCTGCAGCTGGGGTATGTTGACTTCAGCACTATAGAACACCTTATCCTTGATGAGGCTGACAGAATGCTGGATATGGGTTTTATCGATGATATAAATAAGATCATCACATTTTTACCTAAAAAACGACAGACACTGATGTTCAGTGCAACAATGCCTGAAAATATCAGGCGATTTGCAAAACAGATCCTGTACAAACCAACCGAGATATCGCTGTCGCCGGCAAAACCGGCTGCAGGAGTTAACCAACAGGTTTACCTGGCATTTGATGAGCAGAAACTTAAATTATTGAATTACCTGTTGAAGGAACGAAAGGATTACGACAGTATTATCATATTTACATCAACCAAAAGCAAAGTGATGGAGATCGTTCGCTCCCTGAACCAGGGAGGATTACCTTCAAAGGGGATCTCATCGAACCTTGATCAGACTGCAAGAGAGGAAGTGTTGCAGGGATTCCGTTCCAAAAGGACACGGATACTGGTGGCTACCGATCTTATGAGCCGGGGCATTGATGTGAAGATGATCAACCTGGTGGTGAACTTTGATGTTCCGCAGGATGCAGAGGATTATGTCCACCGCGTTGGACGAACAGCACGTGTAGATGCCATTGGGGAGGCAATTACAATTGTTAGTCCCAGAGATATGAGCAGATTCAGGAGGATCGAAACCCTTATTGAAACTGAACTTCCAAAACAATCCCCCCCCGAAGAACTTGGGAAAGGGCCACAATGGTCCACCGGTAGAAGTCCCGATAACAGAAAGGGTTATTATCACAAGAAAAAAAGAGACTACCGGAAAGGAAAACCAGGCGGCCGCTGATTCATTTTGGCACACAGGCGTGATAAATCATATTTATCCGAATTATTCACCTACCTTTGCCGCCCTAAAATAATTAATTACATGACATTCAAAGAATTAGGGATTATTGATCCCATCCTTAGAGCCATTAGTGCCGAAGGATACACACAACCTACTCCAATACAGGAACAATCAATACCAATATTACTCAACAGAAAAGATCTGCTTGGCTGTGCTCAAACCGGAACAGGAAAAACAGCGGCTTTTGCCATTCCGATTTTACAACATCTTTACAATGACCGTAAAGGTACCAACGACAAGAGACAAATCAAATCGCTTGTTGTAACACCTACGCGTGAACTGGCCATCCAGATCGCCGACAGCTTTACCACCTATGGAAAATTCACAGGAATAAGGAACACAGTTATTTTTGGAGGTGTAAAACAGGGATCCCAAACAGCATCTCTAAGGCAGGGGGTTGACATACTGGTTGCAACACCGGGACGTTTGCTGGATTTAATGGACCAGGGTTATGTCTCATTAAAAAACATTGAGTTTTTGGTACTTGATGAGGCCGACAGAATGCTTGACATGGGCTTTATTCATGATATCAAAAAGATAATCGCCCGGTTACCACGTGAGCGGCAATCATTGTTCTTTTCAGCCACTATGCCACCTGATATCCTAAGACTTTCAAGAGAAATATTGGGTAATTCGGAAAAGGTAAGTGTTAAGCCGGAGCAGACAACCGCCGAGAAAGTAGAGCAATCCATCTATTTTGTCAGTAAAAAAGGGAAGCCTAAATTGCTTGTACATCTTCTCGATAAAAACAGGTTTGACTCAACCCTAATTTTTTCCAGGACCAAGCATGGGGCAGATAAAATTGTAAAAATGCTGGCTAAGTCGGATATCAGGGCTGAGGCTATTCATGGCAATAAATCCCAGAATGTACGTCAACGGGCATTGGGGAATTTCAAATCAGGAAAATCCCGGGTGCTGGTAGCAACCGACATTGCTGCAAGGGGCATCGATGTGGAAGATTTATCACTTGTTGTAAATTACGATCTTCCCAATATTCCGGAAACGTATGTTCACAGGATCGGGAGAACCGGAAGGGCATCTGCCAGTGGAATTGCATTGTCGTTTTGTGATGTTGAGGAGCGGGCGTACCTGAAGGATATTCAGAAACTGATTGGTAAGCAAATTACGGTTATAAGTGAACATCCGTATATTGACTATGGAAATGATATAACTGAAAATCATACAAAGCCTTCTCAGGGTAACAGACAGCCAAACAGGAACGGACAGTCACGTCAGCGAGTTGGAGCATCCGGAAATTCACGTCCTGCCAGGAAAAGTTATAATTACCGGAGTAATTAGTGCTTGCAAGAAAACGTCAATAAAGTAGAGTGGCTGGCACATAATGTTGGTTTGCAAAGCCTGCGAAGTAAGAAAATGCGCAGTTTACTTGCGTAAATGAGCAATTTCCCGGCGAGCGTAATACAGCAAACGGACATTATGGACAGCCACTTATTATAAGCATGCCAGGAACAACCTGGGAAGATTGCCGATAATTTATCTCTCTCCCGGCATGCCTGTTTACTTTATTATTTACCACTATCTGTGGAATCTTCCCTGTACCAGTTTATTTTTCTTGATACTATCATGATTACAGTAAGGATCAGGAATAGTCCGACACTGCCCATGAGCAGGGAAAGTTCCTGAAGTTGTAAGGTGGTGAAGAGGAAACTGTAGAGAAAGAACAGGAGCAATCCACTGATCAATCCGACCTTGCCGGAGGATGTACTTCCTTTCATATAGCCGCCCACCAAAGTTGTTACAGCAATCGTTGAGATCAGGTAGGCAATGTTAAAACCTACATGTTCAGCCAGCGAGATCAACAGTGTATAAAAGATAATCAACGCAAACCCCACCAACAGGTATTGGATCGGATGGATCCTGGTTTTCAATATGATCTCTGTAAGTAAGAAGACAAGGAAAGTGAGGGCGATAAACATAAAGGCATATTTTACGGACCTCTCAGATTTCTGGTAATGATCCACAGGAATAAGAAAGTTGACCCCGAATGTCGATTCACTTAACGAATGATTGGAATTGTACCAGCTCTGCGGAAAGTTCCGGTTCAGGTAATTTACTTCCCATGTGGCATCGAATCCTGTAGAAGTGATCTTTTTATCTGATGGCAGGAACTTGCCGGTGAACGAGGGGTCCGGCCACGAGGAGGCGATGTTAACCTCGGTATTCTTTCCAACCGGTGTAATGAAGAGGTCAGAACTGCCTTTCAGTTCAATTGAGATATGGAACGTAAGCGTGCCATTGCTTTGTAGAAGTTCTGTATCAAGGGGAACATGAATGCCTTTATCGGTTAGATCTCTGTTATGAAGGCCGGGCATTATTTCATAAGGAACACCATTCAGGAGTACACTGGACCCGTTTCCAATTCCCCGCAGATCGTTGAGTCCGATACATAGAAATGCCTTCTCCTTTTGAATTTTCCTGTTGAAGATTGATGTCAGTTCATCATCGGTTAATGTGAAATGACCCGAGATGGTAATATTCGAATTGTATACTACAGCAGTAAAAATACCCCGTTTCTTTTCCAGCGGATCAACGGATCCATCAATATTCAGCTGATCTGGTAATAAATGATACGTGTTTCTTTCTAAAACCTCCAGTTCATTTTCAGTAATCAATTCTTCGGTGGGAATACTCAGAAACGGACCTGTGATGGTTTGTGAAAAGCTCCAGCTTTCGCTGATCTCCAGACTTGCATCCTGGTTTCTCATTTCTCGCTCTCTGATCAAACTTCTTATCATACCTGCAGGTATCAAAAGCAGGAGAGAGAGGATGCCGATTACCATAAATTTAAAACTCGGCGACTGAAAAAAATTTGCAATTGTTTTACTCATGATGATTTATTTAAAGTACTTTGAATTTCAAAGTACATGGTTAAAAAAATTATTTCAATAATAACTCCAAAGCAGTCAGATGATTTTCAAACGCCTTTCTGCCTTTTTCCGTAATTTTATAAGTGGTATTGGGTTTCCGGGAGATAAATTGCTTTTTCACAACCAGGTATCCATTTGATTCCAGTGACTTCACATGACTGGCCAGGTTTCCATCCGTAACCTCCAGAAGTTCTTTCATAGTATTGAAATCCACATGGTCATTTACCGAAAGAACAGACATAACACCCAGTCTGACCCTCGATTCAAAATCTTTATTCAGTCCCCTGATTGGATTATTCATCTCGGTTTACTTTCCTGTCATATTTATAGTAGAGGGTGACACCGTATATAATGTGGTAAAGCCCAAATCCCAGTGCCCAGAAATACAGGCCAAATTCCTGCCAGAACGCTGCAGCCAGTCCTGTTATTATTTCCGCCATTCCTAACCATATAACTTCCCTGTTCGTATATTTACCCGCATTAAGCAGTGCTGTACCATAGAATATCAGCGTCAATGGAGCAACAAGGTTTACATGGTTTTGCCAGATAAGGATCAGGCTCAGCAATCCGCCCGCGGCCAGAGGTACAGTAATATGGAACAGCAGTCTTTTAATTACCGGGGACCATATTTTTTCACCCAGTGTTTTAGCCTTTTTCCAGGAAAAATATACGGCCGAAATTAACGCTAGCATCAATACAATTACGGCATCACCCAGCAGGAAAACCCTGGGCGGGATATTTTTCTCACCCGACAGGATCCGCAATGATTCATCGTAATAAATATTTCCACCCTCCAGGTAAAGATATGCTGCGATTGCCCCCAGGATAGCAAATATCCCCGCAGAAATTCCGGACCAGCCGCTCAGTGAGAGGAACCTTGTTGAACGCTCCATGAGGTTCCTGATCTCAGAAAGGTCCTCTAAATGCTTATTTGATTTTTCCATTTCAAAAGTACTTTGAAATGCAAAGTTAAATATTATTTTGAATTATACAAGGGTAAAATTGAGATTCTCTCGCGAACGCAGTGAGCACCTCATTCATTCCCCGTAAAAGCATCATCAAACCCGATCCCACTCGGTTCAAAATCCATGGCCCGTACAAATTCACAGGCCTCCCTGGCGCCATGCTCACGATCCATTCCGCTATCTTCCCACTCTACGGATAGGGGCCCATGGTAATTGATACGGTTCAGCGCCCGGATGATCTCCTCAAAATTTACATCGCCACGTCCCGGGCTCACGAAATCCCAGTATCTGCGGCGATCGCCAAATTCAAGGTGTCCTCCAAATACTCCAGCATCGGTTGGTTTTTCTGAGAACTTCGCATCTTTCACATGCACATGAAAGATTTTCTCAGCGAAACGGTATATGAATTCAACATAATCGACCCCCTGGTAAACGAAATGGCTGGGATCATAATTGAATCCAAATGCAGGATGGTTATCCAGTGCCTGAAGTGTTCTTTCAGCGGATGCAATGTCGAATGCAATTTCGGTTGGATGGACCTCCAGCGCATATTTCATCCCCATTTTTTCATAAGCATCCAGGATAGGTTTCCACCGTCTGGCAAAATCTTCATAACCCTTATCAATCATCTCCCCGGATACGGGAGGAAAAGAATAAAGCAAATGCCAGATCGGACTACCTGTGAAGCCGTTGACTACTTTGAGACCTAGTTTTTTGGCCGTTTCTCCTGTTTTAATAACTTCTGCTGCGGCACGATTGCGTACCCCTTCAGGATCGCCATCGCCCCAAATATAGGATGGCAAAATTGATTTATGCCTTTCATCAATATTATCAGAAACTGCCTGTCCCACAAGATGCGTGGAGATTGAATACAGACTTAGTCCGTGTTTTTTCAGCAGGGCAAGTTTCGATTTGCAATAGGCATCATCGGCTTTTGATACTTCAATATGGTCCCCCCAGCATGCCAGTTCAACACCGTCGTAACCAAAGGCTTTTGCTTTATGGCAAACAGATTCAAGAGACAGGTCTGCCCATTGTCCCGTAAATAATGTTACTGGTCTCATAAGTGTGAATTTTGTGGTTAATAATATCTTTCAAGTACGATAATTTTATCATTTGAAATGGTAAATAAATATGACAGTTGCCTCAAATGCAGGCTTTTTGCTCTCTTTGATCTCCAAGGTCACATCAATTTCAGCCTTGGAAAGCCCACGAAGATCCTTAATGGATTTCAGTGCTGCTTTTACCCTTACCTCGCTGTTCACCAATACGGGCTGGATAAACTTCAGTTTATCAATACCGTAGTTTACCAACATTTTGATGTTGTTTACCTCCACAATTTGTACCCAATGATAAGCAAGAATGGAAACACTTAAATATCCGTGTGCAATGGTAGTTCCAAAAGGACTCTCTTTTTTAGCACGTTCCGGATCGGTATGTATCCATTGATGGTCCAGTGTTGCATCCGCAAACTGGTTAATCTGCTCCTGTGTAATTTTTTGCCATTCCGAGTATCCAAGAATCTCTCCGATATACTTTTCAAACTCTGCGTGGCTGTTGATAATTAGCTTTCCCATATCTTATTAATATTAGCTGTTTAATGATTACTTAAAAATACCGAGGCACATTTTGTACTGATGACCATCCTGCCAAACTGCAGGACAAAATCCTGACCCAGGTTCCCGTAAACTTTTTCCGGATCCTTATAAATAAATTCCGTATGTGTTTCAATGTCATGCACTACTGCTGAACTCCCCGCCACCTCCATCTGCAGTGAATCAATAATATAACAGGTAAATTCCCTGACCCCTCCGAGACTTCCTATGTTGAAGGAGAACTGTTCGTATGTTGAATCAATTTCTTCTGAAAATTTATCATAATAGGGCTTGTACAGCGAGCTGAATGCCGAACCTGTATCAAAATAATAGGGGAGCGTGTCACCGTTAACGATCACGGCCAGCACCGGATCCAGGTCATTGATGGCAAGATTTTCAAATTTATATTCTTCTGGTACCCGTGGAACAAAAATTGAATCCTCGAATATTATGTGGACCTCCTCCATGGATTTTATAATGGGAAATGCAATGGCTCCATTCACACTGTAATCGTATTCGGGGAGGGTCACATCCTTGTCGTCGAATACCCAGAATACAGCATTTTTAACCTCAAGGTTACCGATGGAGAATTTTGGCATCAGCGCAATGTCACACACTACAACTGCCCCTGTGGCTCCTTCCACTTCAAAATTTACATCAAATATACTTAGACCGGCATTTTCGGCAATGCTCCGTTTAATAAATGAGAAACTGGAACCTGTATCAAAAAGAAAATCAATACTGTCAGTATCTATGGTCATCGAAATATTCAACAGCCCCATCTTATCCCGCCTCATCTCGATCCAGCTATCACCATTTTTAATAATCTCCTGCCTGGGAGAGGAGCGTAATGCTGAAAGAATTTTTTCGTCGTTGAACAGATTTACATAGGCAGCAGAATCCATAATATGTTTGTAATCAGCAATAAGCAGGGAACATGAGGCCAGTGCATTCTTGTATTCATACAGGTTATAGTGATTCATGAATTTAGCCTTATGAAGGTGCATCAGCTTCGTCTCGTTCAGTTTCCGTACATATCTTCGAAGCAACCTGTCGATATCTGCGTTGGAAGTTTTGTGATCATAAAAAGCATTGTTAATCAATGCAGAAAAATATAACTTCTCAACCCTGGAAAGTTCCTCCTGATGTTTTTCAAAAAGCTGTTTAAGTTTGAAATAATTTTCCTGGACATATACATCTTCAAGCAACGCTGATATTTTCTTATCGATCTGCCTTTGGTTGTTTCTGTTGCATCCAAATTGACAATTTATCAGCATCACGGCAAAAATTAATCCGGTTATCAATATGGCGACTCTGTATCTAATGAGATTAATTTAATATGTTTCAAGTAAGCAAATTATTTTGGTCTGCTTGCAACCATTGAGACTGACATCTAAACAAATTGGATCCGCTACATCTCAATCCATTTGCTGCTTGACTTACCCGACTCGATCACTTTGTCAATAAACTGCATCCCCCGCAAACCATCATATACATCGGGAAAATCAAGTGCCACTTCCGGTGGCTCAATTCCCTCAATTCTACACTGTATGCAAGTTGCCACGTTCCTGTAAATATTTGCAAATGCCTCGATTAATCCTTCCGGGTGACCCGCGGGCATTCGTGTATTATATTGTGCCACGTTGCTAAGATAGCCATTTCCCGGTTTCATTGTCTCCATGGGGCGGTCCGTCCACTTTACTTCCATCCTGTTTGGTTCGGCCTGAACCCACTCAATTCCTCCTTTCTCTCCATACACCCTGATCCGAAGTCCGTTTTCTTCACCTGCGGAAATCTGACTGGCATATATAATACCCCTGGCACCGTTCTCGTACCGTACCAACACGTTCCCGTCATCATCCAGGGGGCGGCCCTCCACCAATGTGGATATATCAGCACACAAATGACTAACCTTCAGCCCGGTTATATATTCTGCAAGATTCAGGGCATGTGTGCCAATATCACCCATGCAACCCGATTTTCCTGAACGGCCCGGATCCGTTCTCCAACTGGCCTGGGTTTGATTTTCCCTTTCAATCGGATCGGTCAGCCATCCCTGTGGATATTCTGATACCACTTTGCGAATGTTACCCAATGCCCCGTTTCGGATCATCTCCCTGGCCTCCTTTACCAACGGATACCCTGTGTAGGCATGGGTTACCGCAAATATCAATCCGGTTTTTTCAACCAGTTCCACCAGCTCTTCCGCTTCGGCAGTTGTGAACGTAAGAGGTTTATCGCTAACCACATGGAAGCCATGTTCCAGAGCCATTTTTGCCGGCCCGAAATGCACGTGATTCGGAGTGGCAATACAGAGAAAATCCATTCTTTCTCCGTCGGGCAGACTGGACTCTTTTTGAATTAACTCTTCGTATGAACCATAAATCCGGTTTTCAGGCAGGAAATATTCACTACCGGTAACTTTTGATTTTTCAGGATCTGAACTGAAAGCTCCGCATACCAGGTCGATCTGACCATCGAGCACGGCGCCGTTAAAATGTATTTTTCCAATGAATGATCCGGGCCCTCCGCCCACCATTCCCATATTAATCCTTCGTTTTGCCATCATATTAATATTTTTTTGAAAATAGTCGATTTACCTGATATGTCTCAAAAATTATTAAAAAAGAACGTTGCTCCAAAATTTTTCCTGAAGTTAAAAAATCTCTGCAATAAGCCAATAAATCTTTGCGTTGCGACTAACCTGTTTTTAATTCTCCTGGACATGCACATCCTGAAAGTGTAATAGAAGATGTCCTCTTTTTTTCAGAAATTATATATTGGAAGATAAGCCACAATAACTGGGATTATTTTTTACAATTTCTTCCATCTCTGTCTCCATGTTTCCAAATATATCGCTATTTTTAACGATTATAAATAAAGAAATTGATACGATGAGAGAAACAATGCTGATATTACATTTACTTGGACTGGCAATGGGATTAGGAGCAAGCTTTGCCCTTGTATTCCTAGGGAGAGCTGGTTCAAAAATGGATGCTGCCGGTAAACTGAAATTTAGTAAGGATATTCACACCCTGACCATCCTGGGGAATATCGGTATCGGGCTACTGATTATCACAGGGGGGTATTTAATGACTCCTTTCTGGAGTATCCTGGGATCGACTCCCCTGTTGATCGCAAAGCTACTTCTGGTTCTAGGGTTCGCTGCGTTCATGGGTGTCATCGGGGCAACTGCGAAAAGAGCCAAAAACAACAAGGAAGAGTTGAATCTGAAAAAGATAGATCTGTTCAGCAAACTGGCATTGTTGACCGGATTGATCATCGTTATCTTTGCGGTGAATGTATTTCATTAGTGACAATGTAGGGCAAACAGCTGTATTCGGGCTATATAAATCTTGGAGGGGCAGCCGTAAATCCGTTTTCATGTACCGCCAAGGCAACCTATGAAGTTACAGTTAGGCTTTGTATACCTGGAATCCACACGGATCTGGCATTTATGCTGAGTTTATTCAAAATAGTGGGACATCTGAAGTATTCCTATTTGGTGCAGGATGGGCGCGGGCATAACCTGAACAGCTAACTTCCACCATATTGATTCCTGCATTCATTTTACTATTTTTGGTTGAAAATTGTACCAACCTTGATTTATCCATCAAATTTTGAAGAGAAAATAGGATTCACAAGAATCCGTGAACTGGTAAAAGATTACTGTCTGTTCGATCCGGGAGCGGAACGTATAGCCTGCCTTGGAATGATGGATGATGCCGAGTTGATTGGGGAACAGCTTGATTTGGTAGATGAATTCAGGAAGATTCAGCTTAGTGAAGATGATTTTCCGATCCACCAGTTTCATGACAGCCGAAAAGCACTTAAAAAAGCAGCCATTGAGGGGACTTTTCTTGAGGTTGATGAAATCTTTGGACTGGCAAAAAGTCTGGAATCAGTTCGGCTGATCGTAAATTTTTTTGAAGATAAGGAGGAGAATATCTATCCCCGCCTTCGCAAATTGTGTAAAACTGTCAAGCTATATCCTTTTGTATCCGACAGGATTAGTAAGATCTTAAATAATCACGGTCAGATTCGCGATAATGCTTCACAGGAATTGGTCCAAATCAGGAAGAGTATTTCTGTTAAACATGGCGAGATAACGCGCCAGATGGATAAACTGATCAGAAAAGCCCGTTCACAGGGGTGGATGGAAGAGGAGTCAGGAGCAACTATCCGGAACGGACGTCCTGTGATCCCTATTGCTGCATCCCATAAACGCAGTTTGGGTGGTTTGATCCATGATGAATCCTCAACAGGAAAGACTGTCTTTATTGAACCGTCAGAAGTGGTTGAACTTACCAATGAAATCAGGGAGTTGGAATATGCCGAAAAACGTGAGATCATCCGGATATTAACTGCCTTTACCAATGATATCAGGCCCTATATAACCGATCTGGAGGAATTACACAATTTTCTGGCAGAAATTGATGCTATAAGGGCCAGGGCGCTCTTTGCCATCCGTATTCATGCGATCAGACCGACTCTTTTAACCGGACCGGGATTCGAATGGATCAATGCTGTGCATCCGTTGCTCTTTCTAACCCTGGAACAATCGGGCAGGAAAGTGGTACCACTATCCATGGAATTACATGAAAAGGAGCGGCTGCTATTAATATCAGGTCCAAATGCCGGAGGGAAGTCAGTTTGCCTGCAGACGGTCGGTTTGCTGCAGTATATGCTACAGTGCGGCATGCTGGTGCCTGCGGATCAGGGCTCGAAGTTTGGGGTCTTTTCCGGTATTTTTATCGATATCGGTGATGAACAGTCAATCGATAACGACCTCAGCACCTACAGCTCACACCTCTTGAATATGAAGTATTTTTTGAAAAATGCTGCTGAAGATACGGTTGTACTGATAGATGAATTTGGAACCGGTACAGAACCGATGCTGGGAGGGGCCATTGCCGAATCGATCCTTGAGGACCTGAATGCATCGGGTACTTTCGGTGTGGTTACCACCCATTATACTAATCTTAAACATTACGCGGCGTCGGCCGATGGAATTGTCAACGGAGCCATGTTGTTTGATAACCACCAGATGCAGCCGTTGTACGAATTGCAAACAGGAAAGCCCGGAAGTTCATTTGCCTTTGAAATTGCAAGGAAAATAGGTTTGCCTGAAGAGGTACTGCAAAAGGCATCAGAAAAAGTGGGGAAGGACCATATCGATTTTGATAAACATTTGAAAGATATTCTCAGAGATAAGAAATACTGGGAGCGTAAAAGGCAGAAAATTCGACAGTCTGAAAAAAGACTGGAAGAATTGATGTCGAAATATGAGGAAGAACTGGGGATGAGTGAAAAGAAACGAAAAGCACTGATCTCAGAAGCAAAGGCTCAGGCTGAGGAGATGTTGTCTAAGACCAATCGCAGGATTGAGAATACCATTCGGGAGATCAAGGAGGCCAATGCTGAGAAGGAAAGAACAAGAGAGGCCCGAAGTAAACTGGAAAAATATCGTGAAGAGTTGGGGAGGGAAGAGGCACTGCGTGATAATACGCTACAGGAAGAAATCAACGCACTTAAGAAGAGAGAGGATGAACTTGGACGTAAAAGGTCCGATCTTCGGAAAAAATCAAAAAAATTTTTAGCCGGAAGTTCGGAAAAATCAGGAGAGAAATCATTTATGGTGGGTGATATTGTGCAGTTAACTGGCCAGGATACAAAAGGAGAGGTGATGGAGATCAGAGGCAAGAATGCAGTTGTAATTTTCGGCAATCTGAAATCCACGATAAGACTGGAAAAACTGACCTATCATGGTCAGAAGGAGAAAAAAGTTTCAAGCAGATCGGGAGTCGACCTGGGTGACTGGAACGTGAGTAACAGACGCGTTAACTTCAGACCAGAAATTGATATCAGGGGCAACAGAGCAGATGAAGCACTCAGGAAAGTAACAGAACTGATCGATGAGGCGGTCATGGTCGGAGCTGCTGAAGTACGAATACTTCACGGTAAGGGAGACGGAATACTTCGCCAACTGATACGTGATTTACTTCATTCAACTGATATTGTCGAATCGTTCGGTGATGAGCATATTGAGCGGGGTGGAGCCGGAATTACTGTTGTAAGGTTCGGCTTCTAACGCTATATTTGAAATTCTATTCAAAGGCCAAATCAGAAGAATGATAAAATTCCTTCACAGAAGGCATATCGATGATGAAAAGTGGAACCGGGTGCTATCCCTGTCCCGCTATGAGACAATATACCCCCATAGCTGGTATCTGGATGCCTGTACTGAACACTGGGCTGCATTTGTAATGAATGAATATGAATGTATTATGCCAGTGGCCTTCAGGAGTAAATTGGGCCTCAGATATACCTACCAGCCCCGTTTCTGTCAACAACTTGGAATTTACTCCGAACTTCGCGTTGACAATGAGGTTTCACGGATGTTTCTACACGCACTCAACAAACGATTCAAACTGGGGGATTATGCATTCAATGAGGGGAATCTTCTGGATGATGAACCGGGATTTGATGTCACAGACAATGCCAACTACATCCTTGATATTAGAGAACCTTACGAGACAATTCTGAAAGGATATACTGAAAATTGCAGGAGAAACATAAAGAAAGCACTTAACACCGGATTGGAATTCACAGATAGCATTGATATACACGACCTTGTTTATCTTAAAAAAATGAATGACAGCGCCGAGCATGACGATGCTCATTACCGCTTTCTGACCCGGATGTTCAAAACATTACAAAACCAGAACCGGGTAAAAGTATTTGGAGTGAAATTAGAAACGCATATCTGTGCTGCGGCTATTTTTGCTTTCTCCGGCAAACGGATGCATTACCTATTGTCATTTTCCAGCGAAACAGGGAAGAAACGGAGGGCTATGTTTATGGTGATAGATTCGGTGATAACAATGTATGCAAATGAAAATCTGACACTTGATTTTGAAGGATCAAATATACCTTCAATTGCCCGGTTTTTCAGGGGGTTTGGAGCAAAACCTCAAATTTACCAACGGGTTAGTTTTCAGAATACAACCAGTAAACTTATAGAAATTATCAAGCGTGGCTGATTTTATAAAGTATATTGCTGCATTGTTTCCTGGTCCTCTGAACCAAAGGAAATATATTAACAGGAAAGGACCGGCAGCCGTTTTTCCTTTTTATCATGCTGTTTCCCAAAATGAATTATCCCACCTGAAACACTTGTACAAACTGCGTACACCTGAACAGTTTGAAAAGGACCTGGACTACATGTTGAAATTTTTCAATCCGGTTAAAATGAGCGAATTCCTCTCGGGGAAAATACCGGTGGATCCGCATCGAATACCAATGGTCCTCAGTTTCGATGATGGGCTGATTCAGTGTTACGAGGTTGTGATGCCCATTCTGATCTCAAAAGGGGTACCGGCTACCTTTTTTGTCAACAACGCCTTCATTGATAACAAGGCGCTCTTTTACAGATTCAAGATAAGCCTGCTCATGGAGAGACTTGAAGAAGTCTTTGAGGAACAGCGGGTAAAGGCCGCCCAGATACTCCATTGTGAAATAAAAGATATCAGGAAGCGATTGGATATTGTAAACTATGTGGAACGGGAGATTACCGACCAGGTGGCCGATGCCTGGAATTACTCTTTCAGTGAATATATGCGTAAAGATCCGGTTTACCTCTCCTCTATGCATATAAATAAGATGGTAGAAGAGGGATTTGAATTCGGATCACACGGAATTGACCACCCGATGTTTTCCCTGTTGAAAAGGCGAACAACCATTGACCATATTAAAACAAGTATGGAGGATCTCAAAAAGCGCTATAAACTCGATCATAAATATTTCGCCTTTCCGTTTACCGACAGTGGGGTGCAGGATGCTACCATCGAACATCTGTTCAGGGCAAATATTATAGATGCGGGTTTCGGTACAGCCGGATTAAAAGATGATAAGTGGCCGAACTATTATCAGCGGATACCTATGGAACAATTTGACAGGGATGCGAAAAATGTTTTGCGCGGTGAGATTAACAGGCGACGAATCAGGCTCATGCTTGGAAAAAATCTGGTGGACAGGAATGCTAAACCTGACGACAAAGATTGATTATGGAAAAAATCCGTGTAAATACATTGGTAATTGGTGCCGGACGATCGGGTACTACAACCATATGTAGTATGCTCGCCAGTCACCCGGATGTGATTTTTTCGAAAATTAAGGAGGTTCACTTCTTTTCCATCCCCGCTTTGTACAAACGCGGAGTCAGTTATTATCATACGTTTTTTAATAATAAGAAGGGGAAACCGGTGGTTGCTTCGGCAGACACCTACCTCATGATTGATCATGGGGCGATACGGAAAATCCAGGACTACAATGCGGATATGAAGATCGTGGTGATCCTGAGGGACCCGGTGGAGCGTGCTTATTCTTCCTACAACTATTCTATAAACTATGGACACCATGAATCCTATCCTGCCTTTACAGACTCAATTGCAAAGGAGAAAAACATTGCATCTGAACCCGATATTGTGATGCGAAATAATAAGGGACATTTTTATGCAGGACTCTACGCGTATCACCTGGAAAAATGGATGGAGGTATTCAATCCTTCACAGGTACTGTTGTTAACAACACGGCAATTGAGAAATGAGCCCCTTCTACTGGCCGGTAAACTCTTTAGGTTTCTTAATATAGATCTCATTGAAGCAGTATCCGGTAACGAGAATCCTGCTGCCGTTCCAAAATCAAAAAAACTTGAAAAATTCTTGCTTGACAGGGATGCCCCACTGAGAAATATGATCAGAAACCTGACACCTGCAACTGTTAAGAGGTTGATATTCAGTTCCGGATTTGTTGATATGATACACAAAGCAAATCGTAAAACAAAGACAGCGACACCACTATCAGACGAGGAAAACCAAATTGCCTACAACTATTTCAAAGATGATCTGAAGATGTTGAAGAAAATTTTCGGAATAGACCTACTGCGGTGAAGGTTGCATTGATGTTGGCTGAATTACCGGGTAAGTAACCTCTACTCCACATTAGAGATCAACCGGTCCAGGTCCGCTTCACTCAGGTTGGTATCCAGTACCGATTCCTTTTCACATTTAACTGTGCGGGCCGGAAATTTTTTTATGAGCGTGTAGTTGTGTGTGGCCATAACTACTGCCCGTCCGTTTTTGCATATATCATACAGAATATGCATGATCTCTTCGGAAGTGGCCGGATCGAGATTACCTGTGGGTTCATCTGCAAGTATGACATCCGGATTATTCAGTAGCGCTCTGGCGATCACTACTCTTTGCTGTTCACCCCCCGAAAGCTGATGTGGCATTTTGAACCCCTTAAAGCCAAGCCCCACTTTTTCAAGGACCTCGGTAATCCTCTGATCAATCTCTGTTTTGTTTTTCCATCCGGTGGCACGGAGTACAAATTCCAGGTTTTTATTTATTGAGCGGTCATTTAACAACTGAAAATCCTGGAAAACAATCCCCAGTTTCCTTCTCAGTTTCGGAACATCTTTTCGTCGTATATGCTCTAGCTGAAATCCCGCAATTACGCCAACCCCTTCGTTAAGCGGATACTCAGCATTGATGGTTTTAATCAGGCTCGTTTTTCCACTCCCAACCTTCCCAATCAGATATACAAACTCATTCTTTTTTACAGTAAAATTCACATCCGACAAAACAAGGTGGTCATTAACCTTGATATTGGCATGTTCAAAAGATATAATTGAGTCAATGGACATAGGATCCTCATTTGCGTTTAGAAAGAAAATTTCCTTTATGCATGCTAAATTATAAAAAAATCGATGATCAGCGTCAGGTTCTTTCCCTTTCATCATTCTGCCTTGCATAATTTAACTGTCTGCTCGTCCGGTATCCGAAAATAATAAAGGACTTATTGCGTTTTCTAATTGTGGGTCACCAACAAAGACCCCGTAACATGGTAACAAAAACCTTTAAACAGGTGATCATCAGGTCGAATAAAAATTAACATACCACTGTTAATTAAAAAGCGCAGGTTACAAAAAAGCACCATCGCATATTTCGTACTTTTACAGGATAATGCTAAAATTATGAAGCAACGAGTATTCTTTCTTTCAATTGGATTTTTCCTTCTGGCTGCCATAACCCTATCGGGTCAGAAGAATGCCGCTTACACATATACAGATACCGATCTTTACGAAGGGATTGAACTATATGAGAAACAGAAATATGGCGCTGCACGGAACAAGCTTGAGCGTGTAATTGAATATACGGAAGATACCGAATCACAAATTCGTTCTGAAGCAATGTACTATTATGCCATGTGTGCCATCAAATTGTACAACAGGGATGCTGAATACCAGGTTTTCCGGTTTATTGCAGAGAATCCTGAGAGTCCGCATGTTAACAATGTAAGTTTTGAGCTGGGTAACTATTATCATTACAAGATGAACTGGGCCAGGGCGGTTATGTGGTACAACAAGGTTGACCGGCTTGAATTAACTTTAAATAAAAGAGCGGAATACTATTTTAAAAAGGGATATGCATATTATATGCGAAAGGATTTTGAGAATGCCCGGGTGAATTTTTATGAAATTCTCGAAGTTGATTCCCCCTACACCGCACCCGCAACTTATTACTACGCACATATTCATTACGTTGAGGAGAATTACGAAACGGCTTTAATGGGCTTCAGACGGATCGATACAGATGCCACTTTCACCAATATTGCACCTTACTACATTGCACAGATACTCTACCTTCAGAAAAAATACGAAGAGGTGATTGATTATGCTCCCCGGCTGATGGATTCAATTTCAGATACAAGAACAGGAGAAATGGCCAAGATCATCGGCGAGAGCTATTTCATGATGGAGCAATACGATAAGGCAGTGCCTTTCCTCGAAATATATAAGGATAATGCCCGGGGTTATTCTGTCAAGGACCGTTATCAAATGGCTTTTGCCTATTACAAAAGCGGAGAATATGAACTGGCAGGGGAAATATTTGAGAAAATAACATACAGGCAGTCCGAAATTGCACAGAGTGCCCTGTACCATTTGGCTGATTGCTACCTCCACCTTCAGAATAAGAACAAGGCAATGACTGCGTTTGCTGAAGCTTCAAAGATGGATTATGATCAGAAGATCCAGGAAGATGCACTTTTCAATTATGCCAAACTCGCATTCGAATTATCTTACAATCCTTTCAATGAAGCGATCAAATCTTTTAACCAATACATTACCTATTATCCCACATCTGATAGAATAGATGAGGCATACAATTACCTGGTAATGGCTTACCTTCAGACCAGGAATTTCAGTATGGCACTGGCTTCACTGGAAAAGATCAATTACAGGAATGAACTGATCGATAAGGCTTACCAGAAGGTGGCATTTTATCGCGGACTAGAGTTGTATAATAACCTCAGGTTTATTGAGGCTGTGGAGATCCTTGAAAAATCCCTGAAATATGGGAAATATGATGCAGGTATCAGGGCCAGGACCTATTACTGGCTGGGTGAGGCTGCATATCGGTCGGGTGACCTGGAAATGGCCAAAACCTATTTCAATGAGTTTATTAATGAACCCCGGGCACATCAACAGGAGGAGTATGGACTGGCTAACTACAGCATGGGATACATTGCCTTTGATGAGGAGAATTACAGTGAAGCTGAGCAGTGGTTTGCCAAGTACACAAGGATCGAGAAGAACAATTCGGCTAAAAGTTTGTCGGATGCATACAACAGGTTGGGAGACTGCAAGTTTGTACAGCAAGACTACTGGAGGTCCATTGAGTATTATAACGAATCAATCCGGCTGGGCAGATCAGATAAGGAATATGCCTATTTCCAGAAAGGCTTTACTTATGGTATTCTGAACAGACTCCCCCAAAAGCTGGAGGTGATGCAGAGCATTGTAAAAGACCTGTCGGATTCACACTACGTGGACGATGCCCTGTTTGAAACTGCAAGAACCCATGTTTCACTGGGAAACAGCAATGCCGCGGTTGTGGAATATAAAAGACTCGTTAATGAGTACCCTAACAGTAGCTATATAAGCAAGGCCCTGAGTCAGCTGGGACTCATCCATTTCAACAATGGCGAATACCCTGAAGCAATAGATTATTACACTATGGTCGCAACTGATTATCCGGGATCCCCTGAAGCCGATAATGCGCTGCAGAGTCTGGAAAGTATTTATGTGAGAAATAACAATGTGGATGGCTACCTGGCCTTTGTGAATAAACTTGGAAGGGATATTTCCAATAAACAACAAGACTCACTGATGTATGTTGCTGCAGAAAACGCTTATGGCAGCGGTGACTGTAAAAATGCGATTGCATCATTGGATAAGTACCTTGCAACCCACCCCAATGGCAATTACTTGTTAAATGCCCATTATTACAAAGCCGATTGTCATTTGAAATTAAAACAGCCCGAGCTGGCGCTCAGTTCACTGGACTATATAGCTGCCCAGCCCAGGAACATGTTCACCGAGCTTGCGCTGGTGGCATCTTCAAGAATTCATTTTGAAAACAAAAGCTACAACAGGGCTGTAAACCAGTACCTGAGGTTAAGAGAGGTTGCCAATGACCCTGCAAATATTAAGGAGGCAAATATCGGGGTGATGCGCTGTTACTATCTGCTTAATGAGTATGCCAATACAATCAAAGCGGCAAATGACCTGCTCAAAATTGAAAAACTTACAGCAGAACTTGAAAGGGAAGCATGGTACAAAATTGCCAGGTCACATATGGCGCTGAATCACATTGATCAGGCACTTGAATACTTCAAAAAAAATTCGGTAACTGTTCACTCTGTGGAAAGTGCAGAATCCAAATATATGGTTGCAAAAATCATGTATGACAGGGCACTGATAAGCTCTGTTCAAGGCAATGAAAGATTCAGGGAAATCGAAGAGGAGATATACGAATTTATTGAAATGAACACTCCGCACCAGTTCTGGATGGGTAAAGCCTTCCTTCTGCTGTCGGATGTTTATCTTACCCTGAATGATGAATTCCAGGCGATCCATACACTGAAAAGTATAATCGACTATTACACCATTCCCGATGACGGGATAGTTCAGGAGGCAAAACGAAGGCATGATAACCTGGCTGCTGAAGTGGATAGCCAGATGTATGACGAATCAGATACTTTCAATGATCTACTATAATTTGTGCAAATAATGTAAGTATGAAATATTTCAGGAACTTAATCATCCCGGCTATTTTTTTCGTAACCATCTCACTTCATGCCCAACAGGAGGAGGTAAGGGTAGTTAAGCCCTATAATCCCACCCTGTCAGGTGCGGAAAAAATACAACTATTACCCAGAATTGGCGATTCAGTGGCCTATGATGCCCCTGATTTTGAATACAGTATTTTCTCAAAAAGGTACGAGACCGATTACCGGATTATTCCCATACAGCCTGCAAGAATGGTTAAACCAGAACTGGAAAAACTGTATAAAAGTCTGCTTACCCTGGGCGGAGGTAATTATCTTACCCCGTTGGCTGAATTGAGAATTAACCAGGTCAGATCCACGGGAGGTACCTTTGGGGTTGCGCTGCGACACCATTCAATGAACGGAAAGATCAAACTGGAAAATGATGATAAGGTGGAGGCAGGATTTAACGAAAATGCACTGGATATTTACGGAAAGCAGTTTTTGAAAAGAGGCATCTTCGAATACCAGGCCGGAGCCACGTATGACACCTATATGCATTATGGCGTTGATACCATGTTTTCCGACTCGGTGAACAGACCCGACATGACTCATCCGTTTTTTAATGCCCATGGTGCCGTAGGCATCAGATCGGCAAACCCCGATTCATTTCATGTGGATTACAAGGCTACGCTTGCCTATGATCTCTTTTCACACGATTTTGACCAGATGGAACATGGCGCAGTACTGGATGGTTCAGTGGACAAGCTCTTTGGAAAAATGCGCGTGGGATCCGATTTGGGACTCAGTTATTACAGGCACCAGGAGAGCTGGGATACAATCCTGACAAATCACTTCCTGATCAAGGTGAATCCGTATATTTCCAAATCCAGTGCAGAATGGATGTTCAGGGCAGGCCTGAATTCATCTACGGAGATAAGGAATGGAGAGGTGATCCCCCATTTCTATGTCCATGGAAAATTTTCATTTAATATTGTCAAAGAGGTGTTGGTCCCCTATTTTGGAGTGGATGGTTACCAGGAATCTAATAACTACAAGAAAATTGCCGGTGAAAATCCTTACAGTGTACCCGGGCTAGTGGTTACCCCCACAAATTACAAAATAGTCGTGTATGCGGGATTGAAAGGAAAGGTCACGGATTACCTGGCATGGAACATCAGGGGATCTTACGCTGCAGTCGATGATCAGTATTTCTTTGTCACAGATACCACCAATGAGCTTCATAATCAGTTTGTCGTGCGTTATGATGATATGACCATCATGAATGTTTATGGCGAACTGAATATCGCACCTATGTCCTCCATGAAGGTTTTCCTTAAGGGAAATTACTTCAATTACCAGACATCACGGGAGACGTATGCATGGTATAAGCCTGATTTCGACATTAGTTTGCAGACACGATATAACCTGGGGGATAAGATTCTCGCGAATGCAGGGCTATTTGTGATCGGCCCGAGGTACTACCCCGCAGTTACCGAAGGTGATGATCCGGGTAAACTGAATACAACCATCGACATGAACCTCGGATTGGAATACCGCTACACTAAACTGCTCTCTTTCTGGCTTAAATTCAATAATATGACCGCGCAGCCATATTATGCCTGGAACAACTACCCGTCATACAGGTTCCGGTTCATGGCAGGATTTACATACGGATTGTAATCTGGCAGCTGGGTACAAATGTACAGCACGAACATGCTACCTTCTTCTATACAAATTCCCTATCTTTGAGTTACACAAACGAAAACAACATGTATCTCCGAAAATTAACATTCAGGGAGAACGAGGGAAAAACCATTGAATGGTTGATCGACAACGTTCACCTTGGCAAGATCAATCTGATCGTAGGACAGAATTCCAGTGGTAAAACACGAACCCTGAATGCGGTATCTGAACTCGTAGAATTGCTCAATGGGGGTACGAATATACCGAAGGTCCATGGAAAATACAAAGTATCATTCCTTGTTGACGACCAGGAGGTATTGCTGGAGATTGAATATGATAACAGTATTATCATCAATGAAAGTCTGGTATGGAAGGGGGAGCAGGTTATTGAAAGGAGAGAAGACGGATCGGGATGGATCATATACATGGGAGGCAAGGAAAATATCGCGCTTGATTTCGGAATTGCCTCCAACCAGCTTGCCTGTTTTGCCAAACGCGATAAGTTACAGCATCCCTTTCTGGAACATATCCATAAGTGGGCCAGGAATATGAGGCGGTTTGATTTTAGTGGTAACCTGGGTAAGAACAGTTATTCCTTGAAAAGTATCTTTGAATCGGATGAAATTGATTTGAGTGATACTAATTCATCCCTGGTACCCATTTTTTACCTGGGTACAGTCAATTTCAAAAAATTCAGGGAGCAGGTTATCTCCGATATGAATGAAATAGGCTATGAACTGGAGGATGCCGGTATTACCAGGTATTCGGAAAAGAATCATCGTTCACAACAGGAACAATTTGCCGTCTATACTACCGAAAAGGGACTGGAAAAACAGGTTACGCAACGGGATATGTCCCAGGGGATGTTTCGTGCATTCAGCGTGCTTGTACGGTTGAATAGTCATATTCTGGAAGGGGTAACCGGGTGTGTTGTAATTGACGATATTGGAGAAGGGCTGGACTTTTCCAGGGCAAAACTACTGGTGAACCTCCTGGTTAAAAAGGCAGAATCATCCGGCATCCAGCTGATCATGTCGACAAATGACTCCTTTATTATGAATACTGTCCAGATAGAAAATTGGGCGGTACTGCACCGTAACGGAAACAAGATCAGCCTGTACAATTATGAAAATTCTAAAGAGATATTTGAAGAGTTCAAGTTTACCGGCTTGAATAATTTTGATTTCTATGCCAGTGAGTTCTTCAAAACCGGTTTTTCAGACCCATCCGAATGAAGCGTATTGCCATATTTGTTGAAGGTCTTACAGAGCAGATCCTGGTGAAGCGTATGCTGGAAAACGTGATGAGAAGTAAGCAAATTGCTGTTCAGACGGTTAAAATCACAGGGGGTCATAATATCCGCATGTCATTTACTGTGATGCAGGCCGCCAAGGTAAACCGGGATACCGGTTATTATGTGTTGATCTATGATTGTGGTGGGGAAACCAATGTGAAAGGGTACCTGGTGATGCAGCGCCAAAGCCTTGTAGACAAAGGATATACCTGTATTATTGGATTGCGGGATGTCTATCCGAATTTCACCCATGAGGAGATCCCAAAGTTGAGAAAAGGGCTTAATTTCAAGTTATCCCAGCAGGGGGCCGTCACCCGCATACATCTTGCGATTATGGAGACCGAGGCGTGGTTTTTAGGGGAATATACCCATTTGGCGAAGGTCTCCACGAAACTTACCCCGGAATTCATTCAAAAAAGACTCGGTTTTAATCCGAAAACCGAAAATATGGAGGAGCGGGAGAACCCGGCGGAAGATTTAAAAAGGGTGTACAAACTGGTGGACCAGGATTATACAAAAAAGAGGAACAGGCTAAACAGAATCATTGGTATACTGAATTTTAATTTCTTTACCCGTAGGCTGGCCAGAAAAATGGTGAGTCTGGGAGATTTTGTGAATCAGTTGGAACTGTTTTTCGAATAAATTAAAGATTGGAATTTGCACCTTCTTCTTCTATTTACGCCTCCACATTTGATGGTAATATTTTGACATTATTTCTGACCGGTTTTCAAACATTATTCTGTTAATAACTTCGCTGATTTTCAACACGTTTATCCATGGTTTTTCCGGTATTTTTGACTACTTTTGATAGAACTAAAATCAGATGGATTGTTGGCTTGTATTAAGTTGATTAACAGAAGATTGAAATATTTTCAATTCCCGGTTTCCAGGTGTTATGATATTGCAACTGCCAGGTTAGGCGGGATATCACTGGTTTTCCTGAATATTTGTGGATTTTACTGGTAAAATTACGTTGCCCGGTAAAGGTGCGTTGAATGTATATATTATTGTATTATAATTAATAGCAAAAGTTTGCAAAATGGATCAAAACAAGGAGAAAACAACTGAAAAAGAGTTGTTGCGAAGTTATTCAGCTGAAAGTATCCAGGTACTGGAAGGATTGGAGGCAGTGCGGAAAAGACCTGCCATGTTCATCGGTGATGTAAGCGAAAAAGGCCTCCATCATCTTGTTTACGAGGTGGTGGATAATTCAATTGATGAAGCCCTGGAGGGCCATTGTAAAAATATCACGGTCATTATCAATGAAGATGGCTCAGTTACCATTGAGGATGATGGACGGGGCATTCCCATTGAAATATTAAAAAAGGAGAAGAAATCGGCGCTGGAGGTGGTTATGACCGTTTTGCATGCCGGGGGTAAATTCAATAAAGATTCATATAAAGTTTCCGGTGGTTTGCATGGGGTTGGTGTTTCGTGTGTAAATGCACTATCACAACACCTCAGGGCAGAGATTCACCGTAACGGTAAAGTCTATGAGCAAGAATATGTTCGTGGAGTGCCTCAGGCTCCCGTGGCTGAAATAGGTGCTACAGACCGGTCAGGTACGATTATTAAATTCACGCCCGACAAAGATATTTTCAATATCACCGACTATAAATATGAAATTCTGGCTTCTAGGCTCCGGGAACTTTCATTTCTGAATAAAGGGATCAGGCTATCCATTACCGATATGCGTGAATTTGAAGAAAACGGTAACGGAAATGGCGAAGGAAACGGTAACGGATCGGAAGAAAATCATTACAGGTCCGATAATTTTTATTCGGAGGAGGGATTAAAAGAGTTCGTACTTTTTCTGGATGCGACCAGGGAAAAACTTACAGACGAGATCATACATATAGACACAGTAAAAAATGATGTTCCTGTGGAATTGGCGCTTCAGTATAATACCTCCTTTTCAGAGAATGTACATTCCTATGTGAACAACATCAACACCATTGAAGGGGGTACGCATCTTTCAGGTTTCAGAAGAGGCCTAACCAGGACGTTGAAAAGTTATGCCGAAAAATCGGGTATGCTTGCAAAACTGAAGTTTGATATTAACGGCGACGATTTCAGGGAGGGTCTTACAGCAATTATTTCCGTGAAAGTCGCAGAGCCTCAATTTGAAGGGCAGACCAAAACAAAACTTGGTAATTCCGACATTATGGGAGTTGTTGACCAGGCTGTGAGCAGCGAACTGGCCCATTATCTGGAAGAGAATCCTAAAGATGCCAGGCAGATCGTTTCCAAAGTGATTTTGGCTGCAACGGCACGTCATGCCGCAAGGAAGGCGAGAGAACTGGTACAACGGAAAAATGTGCTGTCGGGGGCTGGTTTGCCAGGTAAACTAGCCGATTGTTCGGAAAAGGATCCGGCCCTAACTGAGATATTCCTTGTGGAGGGTGATTCAGCCGGTGGAACTGCAAAACAGGGAAGAGACAGAAACTTCCAGGCAATCATGCCTCTTCGGGGTAAAATCCTGAATGTGGAGAAAGCCATGGTGCATAAAATCTTCGAAAATGAAGAGATCAAAAATATTTTTACGGCGCTGGGTGTTCGGATCGGGACGGAAGAGGACAGCAAAGAGTTGAACCTGAGCGGACTGAGATACCATAAGGTGATTATTATGACGGATGCCGATGTCGATGGTTCACACATCGACACACTGATTATGACCTTCTTCTTCAGGTATATGAACGAGATTATACAGAATGGGTACCTATATATTGCAGCACCACCGCTGTACCTGATCAGGAAAGGAAAAACTGAGAAGTATTGCTGGACTGAGGAAGAACGGGCTGTCATTGTAAAGGAATATGGCGGTGAAGCCGGAATTCACATACAACGATATAAAGGTCTTGGTGAAATGAATGCAGAGCAGCTATGGGACACTACCATGAATCCGGAAAACAGAACATTGAGACAGGTTACCATCGATTCAGCTGCTGAGGCTGACAGGATCTTTTCCATGTTAATGGGTGATGAAGTTCCTCCAAGAAGAGAATTTATTGAAAAACATGCCAAATACGCAAATATAGATGCGTAACACTGGCCGGTACTGAATTTTTATGATCTTACCCCGGGAAAGTTTTCCGGGGTTTTTTATTCCACTGTCTGTATCATAACCAGCATAACATTTTTTTCTAATCAGATAAGTATGTAGTAGCCGATTACGGCCCGAAAATTTAATTCCTGCTCCATTGTTAATTACTCTCAGATAGTGAATTGTATTTTTTTCTAACTTAGCTCAAATTCAAATGATGTCATGTCTGAAGAAAATATAAAGATTGAATTAAAGAGTGATGATGTGGAAGACATTCTGGGCAAGGTGCCAGGATGGTTAACCAGAAATGGAATATTTATGCTCTTAATGCTGATATCTATCCTGATACTTGGAGCCTGGACTATAAAAATACCGGATGTAAAAAAGGCCGATATCTATGTTACTTCCCGCATTCCACCTGCTGACATACAATCAAGATCAGATGGAAAAATTGATCAGCTGATGGTCAGTGATAATGAAAGGGTAAATAAGGGACAGGTATTAGCGGTCATTGAAAATCCAGCAAATTATGACGATGTAATGGCTTTGCATCGCAGACTGAACGGAATTACAATTACAAATGAAAAAATTTATGACCTGGAATTGCCTGCAGGAAATCATTCGAACCTGGGGATGATCCAGCAAGATTATGCTTCATTTTACAAAAATTTAATGGCCTGCAGGGAGTTTGTCAGTTTGAATTACCACAATAGAAAAATTGCGGCACTGAAGCAGAAATATGATCAGTATATTAATTATTCTGTGCATCTGGATACCAGGGCAAGTACCCTTAAGGAGGAAGATGAACTAACGGAAAAACAATTTCTACGGGATTCTATGTTGTATTTACAAGGGGTGGTTTCCGAATCGGATTTTGAAAGCAGTAAATCCAGATTACTGGCCAAAAGGGCAGCATGGCAGGCAATGCTTAGCCTGAAAGCTGAAAATCAGATCAATGCGGCTGGTATTCATGAGCAAATGCTGGAGATGGAACTCAAAAGAGAAGAACAGTATACTGAATTGTTTTCCACCATGGAAGAATCCCTGAACAGGCTCCGGGCAACCATTGCTGCCTGGGAAAAGAAGTACCTGATTATCGCTCCGATTAACGGTCATGCGACATTTAACCGGATATGGAGTGTAAACCAGAATATAAACCAGGGGGAGAAAGTGATGACCATCATCCCCATGGATCAGGAAGGACTCATTGGGAAAATATTGCTTCCTATTAGAGGTGCAGGAGAGGTACGGGAGGGGCACCAGGTAAACATCAGGTTTGCTAATTTTCCCTACCTGGAATATGGTATGGTAAAAGGGGAGGTGAGCAATGTGTCAAAAGTACCCCACGATGATTTTTATTCTGTGGAAGTTAATTTACCCGATGGACTAACTACCTATTACGGAATTGAAATAAATTTTGATCAGAATATGCAGGGACAGGCTGAAATACTGACAGATAAACTAAGGCTTTTGAAAAGAATATTTAATCCGGTCCGAAGTGCCGTGTCACGTCAACGCGAGATGTAGCCCCGGTAATATGCAATGACCGTTTCTTCTATTTATTCTCAATTCAGATTTTCCGATTATTGAATGTTATTAATAATTTTGGTTGAAATTATGTGTATTTTTGCACGATGCCACCGTGAAAAGTATAACACTTTTTTGGTTTCCGATCGTTGAAAATTGTTCATTTCAATAATAACCATTACTAACAATAGATTTGTGAAAAGAGTAGTATTATACATTATTATTGCTGCCGTAGTTGCAGCAACTGTCTTTGCCATAATTAAATATGTACCGGTTGGAAGGATTAATTCCGGTGAGTTTGAAATTTCCAGGGTGGAGATGGGTTCTGTAATTTTAACGATTCCGGCTGAGGGTACAGTGGAGCCTGAAAGCGAGGTATTGATCCTCAGCCCTGCATCCAGCATTATCCAAAGAATTGTGAAGGATGTGGGAAGTAAAGTCGAACTGGGTGAAGCGATCATTATTCTGGACCCAACACCAGTACAGGAGGAAATTGAAAAAATTGAAGATCAACTGGAGGTAAAGAGGAATGCATTGAAAAAGAACGAGCTAAATGCACGAAGTATACGTGTTGATCTTGACTATAATGTGGAAGTCAGAAAGTTGCGTATTGCATCCATTAAATCGGAACTGGCAGATCAGGAGCAGTTGCTGGAGGTTGGAGGAATCTCACCTGCAAAGTTCGAGAAAACCAAGCAGGAATTGGTACTTGCTGAAAAGGATCTGGAAACTTTGAATGCCCGAAATTCAATACGATTACAACAGCTTGAAACTGAAGATGAAGGGTTGTTACTTCAGATTGCCATACAGGAGAAGACTCTGGAACAACAGCAGGAATTGTTGAAAAATATGATCATCAGGGCACCTTCATCCGGGATTATCCTGTCTGTGGAAGGACAACAGGGGGAAAAGGTAAATAAGGACAAATTGCTTATAAAGATGTCCAACCTCTCCAATTTCAAAATACTGGCTATGGCAGATGATAAACTTTCTGAATTTATCAGAACAGGGAGTGAAGTAGTAGTTGGACTTGCAGATGAATCGCTGAAGGGTCAGATAGGTACGGTGAGTCCTGCAATAAAGAATAAGAAAGTTGAATTTGATGTTTACCTTGAACAGAGCAACCACTGGAAATTACGGCCGAATATGACCCTCCCCATACAGGTTGTTGTTGACCGTGCCGACAGCGTTATGCGGGTACAGTATGGTCCTTCATTGTTACGGTCTTCTGATTTTGATATTTATAAGGTTGAAGGTAATGTGGCTTTTAAGCAGCGCATCAGAACTGGTCTGATGGGTGACCGTTATCTTGAGATTCAGTCAGGAGCAGAACCAGGCGACCAGGTGATTATATCCGATGTTTCGCTGTTCAGGAATAAGGACAGGGTAGATATTTATTAAAGTTGTAGTTGTAATGAACCTAAAAAAGCTATTTGTCTTACTGTTTTCAGGATTGATTTTTTTTAATGCCACCCCGCAGAAAAACGACTCAATAGTTTATTCCCTTAGTCTGCATAATGTTATAGACCTGGCTATTACGCAATCTTCCGCCATCAAATATGCTCAAAACACAGATGTCAATGCCTATTGGCGTTATAAAAACTACCTGACCAGGTTCAGGCCACAATTGGTGCTGACCGGGGAATTACCAAAATTTGAAAATACAAATAGTCCGATTACCCAACCTGACGGTAGTATTAAATTCCACCGAGTCAGGCGATTTTCATCATCAGCAAATCTGGCGCTGAACCAATCCATTGCACAAACAAATACTTATATCTACGCAGCTTCATCTGTCTATGGGATAAACGATATGATTGCACAGGACCAGGAATTTTCGGGGAGTCCGCTCTATATCGGGTTCAGACAGCCGATCTTTTCCTATAACTGGGCCAAATGGTATAAAAAAACAGCCCCCCTCGATTTTGAAAGGTCAAAAAGAGATTATCTTGAAACCATTGAAGAAATAGCTCACAGATCAGCCTCCTACTTTTTTAACTACTTGAGGATACAAACAAATTTCAACCTGGCAAAAAGCAATTTAGAGAACAGTGAAGCGAACCTGGAAATCGCAGAAGTCAGACGTGGATTAGGCGCAATTTCTGAAAACGATTATTCAAGAATAAGACTGGCGGTGCTTAATGCTCAGAAATCCGTTAGAAATGCAGATATGGACCTGAGAAATGCAGATTTCGAACTTAAGTCTTATATCAACCTTGATCAAAGTGCTGAAATCGAATTGGAAATTCCCCTGGTTATGACACTGTTCTATATAGATCCTGATAAAGCACTTGCTGAGGCCTTGGAAAATAAGGATGATGTAATTGATTTTCAAAGACGGCTGATTTATGCGGACCAGGCCCTGGACCAGGCAAAGAAGGATAATAGTCTAAGCGCGACCTTGAATGGTAGTTATGGTTTGTCGAATTCTTCAGAAGTATTTGGAGGAATCTACCAGCAGCCTGAACAACAGCAATTTGTAAAATTATCCATCAGTTTGCCCATACTGGATTGGGGGAGGTCTGCATCCCAGGTTAAGCTTGCTGAATCGCAGCGTGAATTGGTATTGTATGATGTGGAGCGCGATAAAAGAGACTTTGAAAGAAGGGTAGTGGTGCAGGTTGAACGATTCAATTTATTAAAGGATCAGTTAAAAACAGCTGACGAGGCCGACAAGGTGGCTGAGAATGGATATAAAATTGCCCAGAAAAAATTTCAGAACGGGGAGATAAGTATTACTGAACTGAAAATATCACTCAGTGAAAGAGAGTCAGCCAAGCGAGACTATATCAGGTCCATCGAAGACTACTGGGAATCCTATTACTACATTCGGATATTAACGCTCTATGACTTTGAATTTGAACAGAAGATATTCTACGATAACCCGATGCTGTCAGGTGAGGATGCCTTATAGCGATGCCAGGTTAAACAGGAAGTGAAAATGTACTTCAGGGGGTTGCATATAAAATGTTTACTTCCAGTATCCATCACGGTTCAGTAAATGTTCCAGGTTCGCAATGCCAAATACCAGGATCGCGGTTGCAGTGGCAGCATGTTCCTGGTATTCTCTGATACTTTTGTTGTACAGATCCCGTTCCGTGTGCCAGATCTCCCTGTAATCGAAATCATACCCCTTTGGATCACCTGTCTCAAATCCGATGGTGGGAACTCCTCTTACAGCAAAAGGACCGCTGTCTGTACCCCAGGCCCTCTTTGGTATTTCTGTCGGCTCCCTCACCTTGAGTTCAAGTTGAAATTCCGGGTTGATCCTGTTGATGGCTTCAACTATGGGAATAAAATCCTCTTTCATGGCATTGGAAACGCTGATGGCCGTTGGTACAGTTGGACCCCCATCGCGATTGACCATGTTCGATATCTTGTGAAGCTTATCATCGTACCTTTTCACCCAACTTGTGGATCCATATAATCCAAATTCTTCACCGGCCCACAATATCACCAGAATTGTCCGTTTAGGTTTTCCTTCTGCTTCCATGATCAATCTTGCAGCTTCCATACTGGGTGTGACACCGGAACCATTATCAACACCACCTGTAGCTACATCGAATGCATCCAGATGGCCACCCATGATCACATATTCATCGGGAAAGTCTGTTCCGGGAATAATACCTATCACGTTGTGATATGCCACCGGTCCCATTTTAAAATGGTTACGGATATCAAATTCAAGCTGGAAATATTGACGCTCTTTTGCCATCTGGTAAATGACATCATATTGGTGTTCATTGAGTTTAATATCGGGTACCGAAGGCAGGGAATCGAAGGTCATATAATGAAGGTTTTTCCTGTCATATAAAGCCCTGATGGGCAGTCTGGATGATTGAATGATCCCAAGGATTCCGGCATCTATCATTTCGCGATAAAACAGGGCCGGTTCCTCAATGGTTTCCAGTAGTTCCTGTTTCTTATATCTCTTTATACCTGCATTTTCCTCGTTTTCCTTCCTGATCCTCCGGTTCTCGGCTACAATCCTGACATTCTCGTTTATTATTGAATCACGAAATTTGTCTGCTGCTCTGGATATATCAACGGGCCACCCATTATTTTCACCTGATATAAGAACCCAGGCACCATTCAGTTTTCCCTTCATCCGGTTAAATTCGGACCTGGTTTTTGGTTCAATGAGCACATGTCCCCTCTGAACACCTTTGGTTCCGGAGGTATAGGACGGTGTAGCAAAATGAAGGTGCATACCGTTTTCTGCAAGCAGTTTTCCAAACCATGGTCCGCGGTTGAATCCCACAGGTAGTTCACCAACTTTATCAAATACAACCTCCATGCCCCATTCATTGAACTTATGGGCGGCCCAATGAGCAGCATTTTCATAAGCGTCGGAACCTATGGGCCTGCCGCCAAAACGGTTTGTCAGTATGTCCAGGTGGTCCATCACCTGGTTATCTCTGTTTCCTGTCTCTATGATTCGATTGAAAACTTCTTCTGATTGACTCCATGTGTTGATCCCTGCATATGTCAGGATCGTTATAATAATTAGAAACGATTTTTTCATCGGGTAGTTTATAAAATTCTGAAAAGGTTTAAATGAATAATGCCGGATTAGTGCTGATGAAAAGCATCTGAAACAAACTGCAGTACAACCGGCAGGGATTCTCTCCAGTAGGTCCAGTTATGTGCTCCGTCACGTACACGGTATTCATGAGGAATTTTCTTCTTCATCATGGCTATGTGTACCAGGCTGTTGCCCTCATATAGAAAGTCGTCATCACCGCAATCAATGAACCAACGCACTTTTCGGATTTCGTCGGCAGGCAGGGTTTCCACCAGGGTTAATGCATTATGATTTGCATAATATGCTTCCAGTTCTTCATCTGAATACTTTTGATGCCTTCTTCTCATATCATCCATAGTCAGTGGGCCAATATACGCACTTAAAGGACATGCAGATGAAAACAGCTCAGGCCGGTGCAATGCGTACATAAATGTTCCACCGCCACCCATGGACAATCCGGCAACTGCCCTGTATCTCTTTTCACTCCTTATCCTGTACTTCTTCTCAACAAAAGGCATCAGCTCTTCGAAGAAAAAATCTTCGTATCGCCATTTATTGGTGATATCATTAAAATACCCCTTCTGTTCAGTATCTGCGTCAGGCATCACGATGATCATCGGTGTTGCTATGCCTTCTCTAATGGCTTTGTCGGTAATATTCAGAACCTCCCCGAACTGGATCCATCCAGACTGATCATCCCCACTTCCATGTAGCAGGTACAAAACAGGATAACTACGCGTGGAGATTTCATAATCGGGGGGAAGGTAAATGGCATATTTTCGCTCACTTTTCAGAATTTTACTTTCCATGGTGAGGTTGTCAAACACTTTTCCGGTTTGTGCAGTTAACGATACTGTCAAAAATAATCCCAACAAGGTTAATTTAGTTACATCTTTCATTGAATGCAAAATTGAGGTTGTAAATACAACGAATTGATTGGAAATATGGGCATTATTTTTGGAATTTCATCAAAAAGAACTTATGCTTTTTAGTATAATAGTATGAAGCATCGCTGGTGTTCAGTTAACGATTCCTTGTCAATTCGTTAATAGCGGCCTGTAGTGTCCTGTCTATGCCTGATGAGATTTCTGAAATGTCATTCCTGACAACAACATCTGGTACCAGACCTATCCCTTCGTAGGATTTCCCATCATACAGTTCAACTTTCTGGGGAACGAGTGTGTAATACCAACCATTGGCAAGTTCCCGGCCGATCATGGTTCCATGAGCACCGTTTGTTGTGTCGCCCATGGTAACCACATTGGGTAGTGTATTAAATGCCATTACGACTCTTTCTCCTGCACTGATGGTGAACCTGTCGGTAAGTACCACTATAGGTTTGTTTATATATTCACCCGAGGGTTCTATGTACCATTCCTTCCATGGCGTATAATCATTTGTTCCCTTGCCATTTTTGGTTTTACTTCTGAATACAAACCGTTCCCGGTCCGTCAACTTTCCCATTTCCGAAAAACAGTAGGTGAAGTTACCCCCTTTGTTATGACGAAGATCGACAATGTAGCCATCAGCATCTGTATATTTTTCAAGGAAATCGTTGAAATGGAAAAAGTTTTCTCCCACATGGTCGAAGAAGATATACGCGATATTCTCGTTTTTAACTTTTCCGAAAAACTAATTGTACTCTGCTGCCCGGTTGTAATTTCAAATAATCCCCAGGG
>JBBDIE010000003.1:0-6036 GCA_040880545.1 Bacteroidales bacterium
CAACATCTCCCATACAAATATTTTCTATCTTTGAAAAAATGACAATCCTCCGTTATGTCAAAAATGGATAATAAAGTATACCGCCGACGGCTCACAAGCTCATACCTCACCTCGGTGATCAGTATTTCCCTTGTGCTGTTTCTGCTCGGTATTGTTGGACTCCTTGTCATCAACGGCCGCAGTATCAACAAAACAGTGAGGGAGAGTATCGGCTTCAATGTAATTCTGAAAGAAAATGTAAAGGATGCCGATATTTTCCAGCTTCAGAAAATCCTTGATTCAAAAGACTATACCCTTTCTACTAAATATATCACCAAAGAGCAGGCAGCCCTTGAAACAGAACAGTTGGTGGGGGGCGAATTTGTTGAATTTCTCGGTTATAACCCACTACCTCCGTCCATAAGACTCAGGTTAAATGCAAGTTATACAAGACCCGATTCAGTTGTTTTTATTGAGGAGGAGATATTAAATTATGACCAGGTAAACGAAGTGGTATATAAAAAGACCCTTCTTTACGCCATTAACGAAAATATCAGGAAGATCTCCATCGTAATACTGGGTTTCAGCCTGTTGCTTACGCTGGTTGCCATTACACTGATCAATAATACCATCCGGCTGTCTATCTATTCAAAACGGTTTTTAATTTATACCATGCAGCTGGTTGGCGCAACACGGGGCTTTATCAGGAAGCCTTTTCTGTTAAAAAGTGTTCTGAATGGATTTATCGGATCGATGATCGCCATGATACTCATTGCTGGTCTCATTCGCCTGACTGCAGAAGAACTTGATAACATTATATCTTTCAGCGACATAAGCCTGCTGGCAATCCTTGGTGCCTCGATCCTGGTTATAAGCATTGTAATTAACTGGATTTCTACTTTCTTTGCAGTAAATAAATATCTGAATATTAAGACAGATAAATTGTACTATTAATCGCACAACCATGGGGAAAAAAAGTTCCGGAAAGGAGAATTTTGCACTCGGACCTGAAAACTACAGGCTTCTGATCATTGGATTCGTGATCATTGTAATTGGTTTCCTGTTGATGCTCGGGGGTAAAACCGATGACCCGGCAGTATTCAATGAAAAAGAGATCTTTAGTTTCCGTCGCATTACACTTGCGCCAATCATTGTTCTTTTTGGATTTGTATTTGAGATTTGGGCCATCATGAAAAAACCCAGATCAAAAGAAGAGCAATAAACCCTGTTCCTTAGCATGAGTATTATTGAAGCAATTATCCTGGGGATTATCCAGGGATTAACTGAATTTTTACCAGTTAGCAGCAGCGGACACCTGGAGATCGGAAAAGCCATCCTTGGGGTAGAACTTGAAGAGGACCTGGGATTTACCGTTGTGGTCCATTTCGCAACAGTTCTTAGTACCATTACTGTTTTTTTCTCTGAAATTAAGGAATTACTGTCTGGCTTTTTCAGGTTTACATGGAACAAAGAGACGCGGTACGTTCTGAAACTACTTTTTTCCGCGATACCGGTACTCCTTGTGGGACTGTTGTTTGAAGAGAAAGTAGAGGCTCTTTTCAACAGCAATAATGGCAAACTGATCGTGGTAGGATTCGCCTTATTTGTAACTGCAATTTTACTGGCGCTAACCGCTTTTATTAAATCCGGGAAAGAAAAACAGATCCCATTCTCAGATGCCTTTATCATGGGAATTGCACAGGCCCTTGCAGTGATCCCGGGATTATCAAGGTCGGGATCTACGATCGCTGCCGGACTCTTGTTAAAAAACAGACGGGCTGAAGTGGCACAGTTTTCATTTTTGATGGTCCTGATCCCAATTATCGGGGCGACATTTCTTAAGCTGCTGGAGTGGTCCGGTTCGGGAACAGGAGGAACGGGACTGTTTCCCCTGATCACCGGATTTGTCACTGCCTATATTAGTGGTTATATAGCCTGCCGGTGGATGATCAATGTTGTTAAAAAAGGAAAACTTATTTGGTTTGCGCTCTATTGCCTGGTCATTGGATTAATCTCTGTTTTCGTCTCAATGTAACGCATGGAAGAAATCAACGCCGAAGTATTTATTCAGGGTCAGATCGTTCTGATCGACAAGGAGCTGGAATGGACCTCTTTCGATGTAGTCAATAAACTCAGAATATCGCTCAGAAATGAACTGGGCATAAAAAAAATAAAGGTGGGCCATACCGGTACTCTGGATCCGCTTGCCACAGGACTCATGATCATTTGTACGGGAAAGGCTACTAAACAGATTGAATCGCTTACTGGGCTGGACAAGGAATATATTGCAGAGATTACCCTGGGGGCCACCACCCCATCGTATGATCTTGAAACGGAGGTGGACAGAACATTCCCTTACGACCATATAACAAAAGAAATGCTGGAAACCACACTGCGAAGTTTCATTGGTGAGATCCAACAGACGCCTCCAAATTTTTCAGCTAAGCAGGTGGATGGTAAGAGAGCGTATAATATGGCCCGTCAGGGAGAAATATTTGAGCTTAAAAAAAACAGTGTCATCATTCATGAATTGGAATTGGTGGAATTTTCACCGCCCAAAGTTGTTCTCAGAATTTATTCCGGCAAAGGTACATATATTCGCTCTCTGGCCAGTGATCTGGGCAAAGAATTGAATTCCGGGGCTCATCTTTCCCGTCTTAGAAGAACTAAAATCGGAGATTTTCATGTAAATGATGCCATAAAAATATCCGACTTTGTAAAAAAATTAAAACCTTTGTAACCTTTTTACGTTTCTTACGTATAAGGTAGCTCTGCTTTAGACAGAACCTTTCAAATAATCCGCTATAATAAAAGTTTAATATCAATGAAGTTATCACAATACAAATTCACTCTGCCACCAGATTTAATTGCAAAATATCCCCAGGAAAACAGGGATGAATCACGGCTGTTGGTCCTGCACCGTGATTCAGGTAAGTTAGAGCACAAGCTATTCAAAGATGTCATCGGTTATTTTGATGACAAGGACATCATGATATTTAATGACACCAAGGTTTTTCCGGCCCGCCTGTATGGAAACAAGGAGAAAACAGGTGCAGAAATTGAAGTGTTCCTGCTCCGGGAACTGAACAGGGAACAGCGTTTGTGGGATGTACTGGTAGATCCGGCCAGGAAGATACGAATCGGGAATAAACTCTACTTCGGTGAAGATGATGTACTGGTAGCTGAGGTTATCGACAACACCACTTCAAGGGGAAGAACTCTGAGGTTTCTGTACGACGGAGATTATGATGATTTCAAAAAAACACTATTTGACCTTGGTGAGACACCCCTGCCAAAATTCATTGACAGGCCCGTGGAACCGGAAGATAAAGAGAGGTTTCAAACCATCTTTGCAAAAAATGAAGGAGCCGTGGCTGCACCTACCGCCGGTATGCACTTCAGCAGGGAACTGCTAAAGCGGCTTGAAATAAAGGGTGTTGACTTTGCCTATGTTACCCTTCATGTGGGATTGGGAAATTTCAGAACAGTGGATGTGGAGGACCTGACCAAGCATAAAATGGATTCGGAAAGGATCATTATTTCCGATGAGGCTGTGAATAAGGTAAATGATGCCAAAGAGAAAAGAAAAAATATTTGTGCTGTTGGCACAACAGTGATGAGAACACTGGAAAGCTCGGTTTCAACAACAGGAGAACTGAAACCCTATGATGGCTGGACCAACAGGTTTATCTTCCCCCCTTACGAATTCAGTGTTCCAAACCGGATGATCTCCAACTTCCACCTTCCCTATTCAACACTATTAATGATGGTCTCAGCCTTCGCAGGATACGACCAGCTCATGGATGCATACAAAGTGGCCATTAAGGAAAAATACCGATTCGGGACCTATGGAGATGCCATGTTGATCCTGTAATATAAATTGCTGTATGCCCCTGATAAATTCCATAATCTCCTGGCTGAATGTTAAGAGAATCCATCAGATAGAATTATTTAAGAAGTACCCCGGAAATGTACAGCAGGAGGTTTTCGCCAGGCTCATTGAGCAAGCTGCGGAAACAGAATGGGGGAAAAAATATCATTATGGTGAAATTAAATCGGTGAACCAATACCAAAAGAGGGTTCCAATTCAGGTATACGAGGATATTCTGCCCTACGTGGAACGACACAGGGCCGGGGAACAAAATATACTTTGGCCAGGTGAAATAAAATGGTTTGCCAAATCTTCAGGGACAACATCTGAAAAAAGTAAATTTATACCGGTCAGCCCGGAAGCGCTGGAAGAGTGCCATTTTCGCGGTGGAAAAGATGTTATGGCCCTGTATACCAAACAATTTCCAGAATCTACTGTACTCAGAGGAAAAGCCCTGACCCTGGGAGGAAGTCACCAGATAAATAACTACAGTACACAGTCATACTATGGGGACCTCTCTGCAATTCTTATTGAAAATCTTCCCTTCTGGGCCAATTTTATCAGAACTCCCTCTGCAGAGATTGCGCTCATCCCTGATTTTGAAGAAAAAGTTGAAAAGATTACAAAGATTGCGATCAAGGAGAATGTTACTAATATTGCCGGTGTTCCATCCTGGAACCTGGTCCTGCTCAAACATATCATGGAGGCAACAGGCAATGATAATCTGCTAGACATCTGGCCGAACCTGGAATTATTTATTCATGGTGGTGTGAGCTTTACACCCTACAGGGAACAATTCAAAAAGATCATTCCCTCTCCTGGCATGAACTACCTGGAAACGTATAATGCATCCGAAGGCTTTTTTGGTATACAGGATGACCTGACAAACGATTCAATGTTGCTCATGCTCGACTATGGCGTATTCTATGAATTTCTTCCCATGGATAGGTTTAATGATCAGGATGCTCCGGTTTATACCATCGAAGAGGTAAAAACAGGGGTTAATTATGCATTAATCATCAGTACAAACGGAGGATTATGGCGTTATATGATTGGTGATACCGTTATGTTCACCTCCCTGACCCCCCATAGATTTAAAATTACAGGAAGAACAAAGTATTTCATCAATGCATTTGGTGAGGAGGTAATTCTTGAGAATGCTGAAAATGCCTTAATGACCGCCTGTAAACATACCGGAGCACAAATCAGGGATTATACCGCAGGACCTATTTATATGACGGAAGAGGCCAAAGGGGCCCATGAGTGGCTCATAGAATTTGAAGTTAAACCTGAAGACCTGGAGCATTTTACAGATGTCCTGGACAAAACAATTTGTTCCCTCAACTCTGATTATGAAGCAAAAAGATATAAAAACACCACCCTGGTAAAACCTACGGTGATTGCTGTACCCAACGGTACTTTTTATCACTGGTTCCAAACAAAAGGAAAGGTGGGTGGACAGCATAAAATGCCACGACTATCCAATGACAGAAAATACCTGGAGGAGGTCCGGCAGCTGATTTCATAAAAAGTTCTTACATTAGTATTCTGTACTCAAAAAATCAATTATGCATATAGCTGTTGCAGGAAATATCGGATCAGGAAAAACCACCCTTACTGGGCTGCTAGCCAAACATTACGGATGGGAGGCTCAATATGAAGATGTGGATGATAATCCATATCTTAATGACTTTTATGAAGATATGCAGCGCTGGTCCTTTAATCTGCAGATCTATTTTCTGAACAGCCGCTTCAGTCAGATTGTTAAAATCAGACAGACTGGCCAAACCACTATCCAGGACCGTACCATATACGAGGATGCTTATATTTTTGCACCTAACCTGCATAGTATGGGGCTCATGACTACCAGGGACTTTGAAAACTATTTTGCACTATTTAACCTGATGAGTTCACTGATTGAGCCCCCTGATCTGTTGATCTACCTGCGGGCATCCATACCCACCCTGGTCAACCAGATACAAAACAGGGGCAGGAAATTCGAAGATAATATACGGTTGGATTACCTCAAGCACCTGAATGAAAGGTACGAGGCATGGATCGAAACTTACAGCCTGGGGAAATTGCTGATCATGGATGCCGACAACTACAATTTTCCTGCGAAACCGGAGGATCTTAGTGTAGTGATCGATAAGATCAATGCAAACCTCCACGGATTATTCTGATTC
>JBBDIE010000003.1:6136-9160 GCA_040880545.1 Bacteroidales bacterium
CTGCTCCATCTCTGCCGGACTAAATACAAGGTCCACGACATTCGCTTTCTTGTATAGTTTTTTCATTTTCTTCTTCACATCCTTGATGGTCATGGCCCTGATAATCTCTTCATAATTAGCCGGATCGTCGGAGTTAAAACCATGCAGGTAATAGCCCTCCATTGTATTCATCCAATAGCTGTTATGCTCCCGGTTCTCTTCCCTGTCCTTGAGCATATTCTCCACCGTTTTAGAGAGATCTTTTTGTAATGGCCCTTCCTTTACAAGTTTTTCCAGTTCCTCGTAGACCAGTCCCTTCAAGTGATCAACCTTTTCCGGATCAGTTTCAAACACAATAAGTAAACTTGCTTTTTCATCAGGAAAATGGGCCAGGGAGGCATTTGCCATAACACCATAGGTGCCTCCCTCCTCTTCACGAATGGACTCCGTGTACCGCAGATCGAGTATGCCTTTTATCATCTGCATGATCACCAGGTTCTCCGGTGTATAGTCCATCTCCTTATTAAGCACAATAACAGATGTAGACTTTGGCACCGAAAGGCTGAGTTGAATAGTTTTCCTGACGACACCTTCGGGCTCATCAATATCGTGATCAATCCATGTCTCCTTTTTCCCTGCAGAGGGCAGTGTTGCAATATATTTCTCTACCATGGGAACCAGCTCATCTTTCGAAATATTCCCAACAAAAAAGAAGGTAAAGTCAGAGGCATCACCATACCTCTCTTTGTAAACCTCCTCAATCTTTTCCAGTTCAACTTCCCGGATCAGGTCGGAATCCATGACCCTGGTGCGCGGATGGTAATCTGAAAGGATCATGGTGAGTGAATCACTGATGATCTTTTGCGGATTTTTATTCATGTTCTCCACCAGCGCCAGGTAGCGTCCGGTTATGGCCTGGTGTGCCTCCTCATTGAACCTGGGAGCAGTAAACCGCAGGTATATCAACTGCATAAGTGTTTCGAAATCTTTTGGACTTGCACTCCCGCTAAGTCCTTCGGAAATATCGCTTAACTGAACATTCAGTTCGACCGTTTTTCCCGTCAGGATTTTTTGAAGCGTAGCCTGGTCATACGCACCAATTCCATAATAGGGAACCAACCGACCGAGCATATCTGTAGATGGTATATACTCATTTGAATAGAGCGAAGATCCTCCCGGACTGTACGCTTTGAATCCGATATTGTCTTTTTCATAGTCGGCATGCCGGTAAACAACCTTTGCACCGTTGGAGAGGGTCCACTCCTCTGCACCCAGCTCCGGAATCATTTTCCCCGATACAATCTCTCCTGCTTCTGGTAATTCAGAGATCAGGGATGTTACAACCTCATCCTCATCGTAAGGATCAACATCTTTGATTCGTGCTGCATCCATTACAGCCAGGGCCTCTTCTTCCGACAAATGATTCACATCCCCGCTTTCCGGACCCGAGATCACCATCACATTGTTCCTGCTGCTGAACCACTCCGGCAATCTACGGTTGATATCTTCCGTTGTAATGGAACTAAAAAGTGCCTGCATCAGCTGAAGCTCCACTTCAATATCAAGGAAGGCAACATTCTCCAGGTAATGTGCACGATAATCCCTTGCATACTGGTCATTTGAAATCTTGTCCTTCTCTTTCACGCGGTTCTCCAGCCTGTTGATAAAATGGAGCTTCGCACGCGCAAGTTCTCCGCCGGTAAATCCAAATCGTTTGGCTCTTTCCACCTCTTCAAGAATCGTTGAAAGCGCAAGTTCCTCCTGATTTGATTTTGCAATGGCCCTGATCAGGGTAACATCATAATTCCTGGTTAATGAAGTCCGTGCGATGATTCCGTTTACAAACGGTGGATCTCCCTTTTGCAACAGTTCGGAAATACGTTGTGAGATCATCCGGTTAAACAGGTTCTCAATATATTCCTTCCGCAATTGTTCTGCGTTCTCTGTACCCGGTTCAGGTACGAATTCGCGGATATACATACTAATGTTGGACTGGTCCGCCTCCTTGTCAGTTACAAGTCCGAAAATAATCTCTTCATTATCCGGAATTTTAACAACCTCCCTTTTCTTTGGATTCTCCACAGCGTCTATTTTTGAAAACAGGTCAATAACCTTCTGTTCCATCTCAGCTGCATCAAAATCACCAATGATGGCGATTGCCTGAAGATCGGTCCTGTACCAGTTATGGTAAAAATCACGAAGCTCTTCCGGGTCAAAATTTTTGATTACATCCAGGTCACCAATTACATCCCGCCTGGCATATTTTGAATTATTGTAAATATAGGGCATGGATTCAGTATATATTCTGAACCCTGCATTCCTCCTGGTTCGCCACTCTTCGGTAATTACACCCCGCTCAGCATCAATTTCCTCTTCGGTCAGTAACAGATAATCCGACCAGTCATTCAGCACCAGAAGACAGCTGTCCAGTAATCCCGGCCGGTTGGTGGGCACATCACTCAGATTGTACACGGTCTCCTCCTGTGAAGTATATGCATTGATATTTCTTCCAAAAGCCACACCATGTTTTTCCAGGGTATTCAATATTCCCTTTCCCGGGAAATGTTTGGTTCCGTTAAAGGCCATGTGTTCCAGAAAATGGGCGAGGCCATTTTGACTGTCCTTTTCAAGGATTGCGCCAACATTCTGAATCATATAGAAAGAGGCACGGTTCTTGGGCTCTTCATTGTGACGAATGTAGTAGGTCAATCCATTATCAAGCACCCCGTATTTTACTGCCGGATCAACAGGAAGGATCAGATCTTTAGGCGATTGGGCCTGTAATGCATGGCTTGAAAGCAGGAGGACCAATATGAATCGAATGGAATATGTCATAAGTAAATAATTTGTTTAAACTTCTGTATCTCTGTCATTTAAAAACTATCAGATGGCAATTTCGCTGCCGGTGCCATGGCCCCCCAGGTTGTTTATCGCTTTATGCGAAAGATCTTGCATGAGGGTGTGATGAATTATAAATTTCGAATGAAGGTAATAAAAATTAAAACGAACAACATCTGTTTTATTTTTAATTTCACAGGCAGGAGG
>JBBDIE010000004.1:0-1613 GCA_040880545.1 Bacteroidales bacterium
ATACCTATTCCAATGTGTTGCGGGCCGGTAACGATCCGGTCAATGCTCTTTCCTATTATGAAAGATACCTCTCCATCCGGGACTCATTAGAAATTGAACGGCAAATAAAGTTACAGGCCCTGGAGAACAGAAAGAATTTGCTGGAGCAGCAGGAGCGGGCATTGCGTTTAAGGCTCAAGGAGGATGAAATATCGGAACTGGCCATGGCGCAATTAAGGCTGCAAAACGAGAAAATGGAGCAGGAGAGGGAGATTCTGATGCAGGAGAGAAACCTGGACCTGCTCAAACAGGATAGTCTTAGCAAGTCAATCATTATCAGGGAACAACAATACCTGGTTACACGAAAGGAGCGGGAGAACAGGATGCTGGAACAGGAGAAACAATTATCGGAGATGAAGCTCAGTGAGGAGGTTGCCAAGCAGGAGGCGCTGGAGAAACAGAAGCTGGTTTTGGAACAACAACAACAACTTGATCAGCTGGAGTTGGAAAGACAGAAGGCAGATAAGAATGCATTGATTGGCACGGTGATTGGCGTTGGAGCGCTTATGCTGCTCATTCTTGCAATTCTTATTTCGACCCGCCGTAAAAAACAGCTGCTTGCACGGCAGAAAATGGAGATTGAGGCAAAAAATAGCGACCTGGAGCAGAAAAATGAAGAGATCAGTACCCAGCGCGATGAAATAGAGGCCCAGCGTAACCTGGTGTTCGACCAGAAACAGGCTATTGAGGCATTCAGTGATGAGATCATGAAAAGCATCGAGTATGCCCGCAGACTTCAGCGAGCAGCATTGCCGGTATTGGGGCTTCTTGAAGAAAAGGTGGATGACCAGTTTGTGTTTTTCAGACCAAGGGATGTTGTCAGTGGTGATTTTTACTGGTTTGCCGAGGTGGAAAATAAAATGGTTATTACCGTAGCCGATTGCACTGGGCATGGGGTTCCGGGTGCATTTATGAGTATGATGGGAATGTCGCTTTTGAAGGAACTTGTACAAAAAGAATATATCACCTATCCAGGGGTAATCCTTAGGCGTATGCGGAAGGAAATCATCAATGCCATGGGGCAGAAAGGTATATCGGGCGAACAACGTGATGGCATGGATATGGCCCTTGTTTCATTCGATCCGAAGGAGCGGATACTGGATTACGCGGGTGCGTATAACTCCCTGTACCTGGTGAGACACAAGAACAATCCCCCACCGGAACTTGAAGAAACGGGGATTTTGGCACCGGACCAGGAAAACGGAAGCTTTTTGCTTTATGAGATTCCGGCAGACAAGATGCCCATTGCACACTTCGACAGGATGAATAAATTCAGAAACCATGCAATTCCGGTTCACGCGGGTGATACGGTCTATATGTTCACAGACGGATTCGCGGATCAGTTTGGCGGACCCAGGGGGAAGAAATTCATGTATAAGCCTTTTAAGCGGTTGTTGCTGCGTATCTCCCAGAATCCGATGGAGGAGCAAAGACAGATCCTCTCCGATACACTGGATGAATGGATGGGAGATATCGCGCAGGTGGATGATATCTGTGTAATGGGATTAAGGTTCTAATCAGTGGCTGTCCCTCACGTCCGTTTGCTGCGTTACGCTCGTCGGGAAATTGCTCAT
>JBBDIE010000005.1:0-53571 GCA_040880545.1 Bacteroidales bacterium
TGCTGAGGGTTTATACTGTTTAACATGTCCAAAAGTAATAATTTTGCACCTTTTATCTCAAAAATCGGGAGTTATTTTCCCAGGTGGATTTCATTCATTTTCAAACTTAGTGACTCAATTAACTCCCTCCATTCAGGTTCTCCGGCAATATTGTTGTTTTCATCAGGGTCGGTCCGGTGATCATACAGCATATTTGCTACGATCGTACAATCTCGCCGCGATTGCATGAATTCGGTATAAATGAAATTCTCAGTTACCATGGAATTTCCAAGTACATACCTTGAGTAGACCGGTTCCTTCCATTCCCGGGCCGGATTTTTTATCAATGGCAGTAAGCTTTTTCCCTCGGTCCATTCGGGCACCTCCAGGTTGGCCATCTCAGCCATTGTTGGGAAGAGATCTACAAATTCGGATAGACCATCAGTTTCTCCTCCGTTGGTCGTTCCGGGTACTTTAATGATCAGGGGTACCTGCAGGGAGGTGTTGAAATTACAATGTTTGCACCAGAGCCCATGCTCCCCCAGGTTCCAGCCATGGTCCCCAAAAATGGCAACGATGGTATTATCGGCGAGTCCCAGGCGCTCTAATTCATCCATCACCTGGCCAATCAGTGCATCGGTATAACTAACACACGCATAATAGCCATGGATCAGTTCTGCCGCTTTTTCATCACTGAGTGGTCCGGTTTCAGGAATATCACTGTAATTCCTCAACTCTCCAAAATTATGCAGAGCCTGATCAGGGGCATTCAACGGTCTGTGGGGATTCTTCGCAAGCTGGATATCTTCCCGATCATATAAATCCCAGTATTTTGAAGGTGCATTGAATGGTAGATGGGGCTTCAGATAACCGATCCAGAACATGAATGGCTGGTCCTGCTTTGCCAGACTCTGCAACTTTTTTACCGCTGCATTGGCCGTTTTGCCATCAATATATGCCGAATCAGGTGCATCAGGTGCATTTTCAGAGGAACGTCCCTTGTAATTGGCTGGTTTATTCTTTTCTATGTTTTCCGGATTAATATAATCCTGCCAGGTGTAATTGTGCGTTGGTTTTGCGCGCCATGCAGGTTCGCTCCAGCTCAGCCGGCTGTCATCCTGGTGGTGGAATATCTTCCCGTACGAGAGTGTATAATACCCGTTGTCCTTGAAATAGCCGGGCAAAGAGATATGGCCAGGCAGGTCCTCGTCGGCCCGGGTGTCATAGCCTACGAACCGTTGCGGTGTGGGACGGATCCCCGTCAGAATACTTGCCCTGGAAGCCCCGCATACCGGAACATTGCAATAAGCCCGGTTGAACATTAACCCTTCAGAGGCCAGTTTATCAATGTTGGGTGAATGGATGTGTGACGCTCCATAACAACCCAATTCGGGCCGCAAATCGTCAACAAAGAAGATCAGGAAATTCGGATGCTCCGGAAGTTCAGCCTGCTTCCCTGCTTTGTTTACACAACCCATTGTGGAAACAAGTATAAAGCATAACGTAATTGTTAAACTTTTCATAGTGAAATTCATTTTGAGTAAACAATATACAACATTGTTTTTAGTATCAGACCAATGGCTTGATAGAACATTTGTCATCATTTAGCGCCATTTCGTTTATAGAAATAAATCACTTGTCAAATATAAATATGTTAAATTGCGTTATCCGGACAAGAAAAAGGGTTACATTTATTCAAAATTTGAAGGTGTGCGTTTATTAATTCTCCTGTTGATATGTTTTATTCAGTTTGCACCACTTTTTGCACAGGAAGAGGCTGCTGATTATCCTTTGATGATTACCTACGGTAACATGTCAGAAAAGGGTTGCGGTGATGATGATTTTTCCCAGACCATATTTTTCACTGTTCCGGGGAATTTCAAGGGTGATTTTTACATGCGTGTATTTGACCCTGATTGCGGGGGAGCATACGATATGTCGTCCGGATTATGGGAAACCAATACCGTTTTTGAGATTTATGGTGGTGAAGGTTGTATCAGTCATCAGGATGCAAGGCAGTCAGGGCGAATTGGAAATTATAAGTCCGGCGATCTGCTGCAAAGAAAATTATTTGCCAGGGAATCGGAAGTGGATGGTTCATGGGTGTCGTTCGGCCCGTTTAATTCCGGAATGGGGGAAGATATTAAAGAGTATCCCGGATATAAATTTTTCAAACTGATCGTAGAGGGAAGAACCGGAAACGATGGTAACCTGTACGCGCTGCAGATCAGTGAAGATCATTCAGAGAACAGTGAAATAACTTATGCAAGGATATTCACTTACGAGCATACTTACTTTGAAAATGATTCTGTGATGGTTAGCCGTACGCAACCCATCATGGCTGATAAATACAAAGTACCGCTCCCTGTAAAGCTGGAAAAAATCGCTGTGGAGTTGGATATAGAGGTGGTTGCAGTACCGGTAGATGAATAATTTATGATGAGGACCGGCTGAATTGAAGGCCGTTGTTTCAAAAAATAAACATAATGTACCTCAGCATCTTAGCACACCTCAACCCGTATAATATCCCAACATCTCCTCCAATTGCTCCCGTACCGTTTCGCGCAGGGAGTCGGGCCCCAACACTTTCAGATCCTTACCATAACTCAGTAACTGTGATATAAACTCATAGGTAGGATGGACCCTGAAACTGAATACAATTTCATCATCAGTTTCACTTACTAAATTCTGACTATCATGCCACGGTTGGGTAATGATGTATTGTGCCTGGGTTTTCTGAACAGCGATCCTGATTTTCGGTGGTTCACCCCCGGGAGAGATCACCCCGATGGAATTCATGAAGTACTCACTGGCACTGAAATTTTGCTTCTTATATGGGAGCTCTGAAATTCGGATATCCCTGATTCTGTCCAATGAATAGGTACGCACCTGATCTTTAAAATCATTCAGACCGATCAGGTACCAGCGGTTTCTGTATTCTTTCAGAAGGTAGGGATGTACTTCATTAAAATAGGGTTTGTCTTCATAGAATGGCTGGTAATAGATACGCAGTGATTTTTCTTCCTTTACTGCCTGGATAATCTTGACAAGGTGCTCGCTCCCTTTGATATGGGAGACCTTCTCAGGACTGATAAAGTCGTAATTTTCACCAGATGTTCTGCTGGAGCTGATCTCAATAACATCGATCACCTTTTGAAGTGCACCTGAAATGTCGCCAAACAGATCGCTGAACTTGTATTTTTCCAGTAACTCAACGGTCTCTTTTAGCTGGGCCAGTTCCTCTTTGGTATACCCTGGTTCTTTATTCATGAATCTGCTATATTTGTTTGGCGTCAATGTTGCAATGTAAAGAATTTCACCATTACAAAAAAGATATGTAGCACTTCCGGTACCGGATCCTTTGTCAAAATAAATCCCGTAACCCCCGCTCTTTCATGGGTCACGGGATTTATTCCCAGTGGTTCCTGTTAATTAGTGCTTGCAGGAAAATGTCAATAGCTGGGTTATGCCCGACTTCAAAACAGTCATTGCATGCCTTGCTCTTATCGCTTTCTAATCAAGCACGACAACATATTATGCGTTTTCTTTCTGACACTAATGACCGACCCTCGCGTGAGGTTTATTTCACAAAACCAATCTCTTTCAGGTGTGTAAGGCTCTTTTCAACACTTACAATGGGTTCGAAGTCATATTTTTCAACCTCAACCACATGGTAAACGGCACCTGCTTTTTCAGCCATATCCAGCACCGGTTTGAAATCAATATCCCCACTTGCACCCAGTTCTTTTTCATCCTTGATATGGAAGGAGACAAAACGTCCCGGATATTTTTCAAAATAGTCGGCAGGTTCAGCTCCGCCTTCATAGATCCAGTAAATATCCAGCTGGAACATCACCTTTTCAGGATCTGTATTCTCCAACATGTAATCATAGATCACTTCCCCTTCCAGTTCCTGGAACTCACCGGCATGGTTATGGTAGCCAAATCTGAGACCGGCTGCATTGCATTTTTCTCCTACTGCATTAAAATAGGCGCAATATTCGGCCAGCCCCTCAAGACTTGCATAGCCTGTGCTCCCCATAAACGGCTGAACAATATATTTGGCACCGGCCGCTTTGTGAGCAGCTATGCACGCATCCCACCAGGGCATCAGTGATTCCCAGCCTCCTGAATCGGGAACAGCCATTCCGGAATGGGCTCCCAGGTAAAGCATACCATTCTCTTCAACCAATGCCTTAAAATCAAGTGGATCCATTCCATAGATCTTTCCATCGCTGTAACCTGCTGATTCCACAAAATCGTAACCCATCTGTCCGACTTGCTCGATGGTAGTGACAGGATCTTGTCGCATCTCATCCCTTAAGGAATAGAGTTGCAGTCCGATTCCGTTCTCGGGACCGGCACTGCCACAGGATGACAATGTCATTACAGCTATCACAACTGCTGTAACTGTTGCTAATCTGAAATATTTTTTCATAGAGTTTGGATTAAATAAGTTAGTAATTGAATTTTAAACAGCTAAAGTTATAAAAATTAGGGTTAATTAAAGAATGAATCACATTTGTTAACAGATTTGAACAAAAAACCAACATTTTTTATTCAACTACCCCTATTTGGTACCCATGATAACTTCAACGGCTACTTCTTTCTGTTTGCCGGCCGGTAAAAGATCACTTTCAATGGTTTTGCCATCCATCAGGATTTGTTTAACACCCCTGGATATGTGCTCAGGATTCTTGATGGTGATATGGTATATGGTACCGCGATATTTCCTTGTAATCTTAAAGCCGTTCCATTTTTTCGGGATGCAGGGGTCAATCCGAAGCCCTTCAAATTCTGGCTGAATCCCCAGGATATAACGGCTGATGGCATAATAATTCCATGCAGCGGTTCCTGTGAGCCAGCTATTTTTGGCCTCCCCAGGAATAAAAGCATCTTTTCCAGCGATCATTTGTGCATATACGTAGGGCTCCGTCCTGTGAAGTTCACTGATCTCTTCCAGGTATGCCGGGGAGATTTTTGTGTAATAATCAAATGCACGGTCACCGTTTCCAAGCATGGTCTCCCCAATCATGATCCATGGATTATTGTGGCAGAATATACCTGCATTTTCCTTGTATCCGGGAGGGTAGGAGGTGATCTCACCCATCTCCACATGGTAGCTGGTATAGGGCGGGTTGTTGAGTACGATTCCATAGGTGCAATCAAGCCGTTCCTTTACTGCGTCCATGGCTTTTTTAGCCCTTCCGTCTTCAATCCCTATACCGGCCATCACACAAAATCCATTAGACTCGATGAATATTTTCCCCTCTTCATTTTCCTGTGAACCGATTTTTTTGCTGAAGTGATCGTAAGCACGAAGGAACCAATTCCCATCCCAGCCATGTTCACTGATGGTATCCTCCATCTCCACAAGATGGTGTCCCACCCTGCGGGCTTCCTCCTCCTTGCCCAGTTTTACACATAGTTCCATATACTCCTTCCCGTACAGGACAAACATTCCCGCGATCATCACCGATTCGGCAATCCCGCCCTCCCTGTTTTCTGTAGTCTGGAATGATTCATCGGGATTGGTGCTGAAACAATTCAGGTTCAGACAATCGTTCCAGTCGGCACGTCCGATAAGAGGAAGGCCATGGGGCCCCAGGTTTTTGATCACATGGTCAAATGATCTTGTGAGATGATCAAATAGCGGTTGTGCTTTTGTATGGTCGTTGTCATAGGGAACAGATTCCGTTAAGATGGAAAAGTCGCCTGTTTCCCTGATATAGGCAACCGTGGAGCAGATAAGCCAGAGCGGATCGTCGTTAAAGTTCCCGCCCACTTCATCATTCCCCTTTTTCGTGAGCGGCTGGTACTGGTGATATGCCCCGCCGTCTTCCAGTTGCGTGGCAGCCAGATCAAGGATCCGTGTGCGTGCACGCTCCGGTACCAAATGGACGAAGCCAAGCAGATCCTGGTTGGAATCCCGGAATCCCATTCCGCGTCCGATACCGCTTTCAAAGTAGGAGGCACTGCGCGACATCAGGAAGGTGATCATACACTGGTACGGGTTCCAGATGTTTACCATTCGGTTCAGCTTTTCATCATTGCTTTCCAGTTTATAAACAGATAACATGTTGTCCCAGAAAACTTTCAGTTCTGCCATGGCGGCATCCACATCCCTGGTGCTGCTAAATCGTTGCATGGATCGTTCTGCCTGCTCCTTGTTTATTACACCGGGTGATTCCCATTTCTGATCCTCCCCATTTTCCACGTACCCCAGCAGGAAAATTAACGCTTTTGATTCCCCCGGGGCAAGTTCTATATCAATCATATGGGAAGCTATGGGCGACCAGCCATGGGCAATGCTGTTACTTAATTCTCCGGCTGATACGGCTGCAGGTTTCTCAAAGCCGTTATATAATCCCACGAATTTATGCAGATCGGTCTCAAAAGCGTCTACCGCTGTATTCACATGATAAAATGCATAGTGATCTCTTCGCTCCCTGTATTCTGTTTTGTGGTAAATGGTGGAGCCCTTTACTTCTACCTCACCAATATTGTAATTCCGCTGAAAGTTGGTCATATCATCCAGTGCATTCCACAGGTTCCATTCGGTAAAGGAAAAAAGCTTGAAACTCTTTTTTTCGCTGGAAATATTCCTGATCTTCAGCTGCTGAACTTCCAAGTTCTCATCCAGGGGTACCATGAGCAGGAGGTCTGTTTCCAGACCGTTGGATTTGCTCAAAAAACGTGTGTAGCCAAGCCCGTGATGGCAAGCATATTCATCCAGCGGCGTTTTGGTGGGTTTCCATCCCGGGTTCCAGATATGACCATGGTCGTTAATATAAAAATATTTACCCCCGTCATCCACCGGAACATTGTTGTACCTGTACCTGGTAATTCTTCTCAACCTGGCATCCCTGTAAAAGGAGTAGCCCCCTGTACTGTTTGAAATGATAGAGACAAAGTCCTTGTTCCCCAGGTAATTTATCCAGGGGTAGGGTGTTTTAGGATCGGTAATCACGTATTCCCTGTCCGGGTCGTTAAAATAGCCGAATTTCATCTGTCGGGTGTTTAGATTTATAATTGTAAAAGTAATTATTTATCTCCACACATTCGCAGATTTTCCATTCCCATGGGGGAAAGGAACCAATTCGACCGGTTAATAATTGAATCCGGAATATTTTAATATTTCCATTATCTTTGCCGCATGATTTATTTTAAGATTCTGGAGGAGAAGAGACTGGTGGTTATGGTTTTTAAAGGGGTGATAACACCAGCGGACGTCATGGATTTCATAGATTCACTGTTACAGTTAGATGCGTTTGATCCGGAATATAGTGATATTATCGATCTGAGAAGCGCAGATATGTCCTATGATTATGATGGTTTGAGAAGCACATTGCATTTTATGGCGACTACCAAGGGATTTGCCGCAAAAAGAAAATCTGCCTATATAACATCCAATTCAAAACAGGTGGTGCCTCCCATGCTTATGAAAAGCGGAGCTTTTGATCTTCCCATGGAGGTGGAGGTCATGTCTACCGTTGAGTCATGTCTGGAGTGGCTGGATATTACCGGATTTACTCCTGCTGATTACGAAGAGATACTGAAGGAATTGCAAGTTGAAGTTTAGGATACTGCGGTTAAAAAATTTTATACGCCCCAATCCTGAACATTACGATCCGGGCTATTTTACCAGGCTCCAGGAGGGCGGTTCTGCCATGAGGATCGCTTCCCTGTTTAGCAGTTCCTCAAATCCGTCAGCGGTCTCCCACTGTTCATTTTCCCTTTCCCATACTGTATAGAATCTGAATTTGTTTGTTACAGATTGTGCCGTATTCAAATGGATACAATATGTTTCGGTGATTCCTGCACCCTCTGCCGGCGCCATTGTTATGCCTGCAAACGCGTCTGCACCGACCATGATCCCCATGCCCAGGTTTGTGGTATCTTCCGACTGAAGGTCAAAGGTATAGAATGCATTGATATTTTCGGTCCTCCCGGCATTATGCAGTTCCCTGCTTTTTGAATTCACAATCCCTGCAACCAGCTGAAGTTCAGCTTCAGTTCCTCTATAGGTGACACTGCTTTCGTAGTAATAGGTTCCGGCACTGATTGAGATGTCGTGGATCACTTCGATGGTTTGATCACCCATTTTCCATTCAGGGAATGTAAACCTGAAAACACTTCGCAACGGCCCTTCAGTAAGTATTTCACAGCTTCCCGGCCCGTTATCGCCAACCCGGTATAACGAATCCATGTACTGGTAGGCAATACTTCCCGCGCCCAGTGAATTACCTACTTTCAATACATCAACGCCCCACGACGGATCGAATGTATGGTAATCAGGATTCTCATTTGTGCCCACCTCATCCAGAACCATTTTCGTGGTCACCTTCCCGAAGATATCCATTCCGTTACGCAGATCGAAATAATTCCTGAAGCCCACACGGTCATTTTCCCAGGCAATTCCTTCCATCTGCCAGACTTTCTGGGTCTCTGTATTGATGGCATGCTGCTCCCTGGTGGCAGTTGTCACTTCCATGTAATCATGGTCCTTCCTTGCAAAACGGATATTGGTACGGTATGTGAATTCCGGGTAATCTTCCTGTTCAACAAATGTTAGCGATACCCTTTTTTCTTCATTTTTATCGAGGTCCGTAATAACGAACAGTTCATCCCAGAAACCATTTCCGTCAAGATCATCAGCCTGGGTGGGGAACAGATTGTCCGATTCATCACGTAATACCGGGACCATTCCCTGATTCATCTGCTTATATCCTTTCAGGTCAGTTGCCTTGATGGATAACCCGGCATCTTTTACAGGGAATTGTGTATTGTTGGTTATCAGTAATTCATACGAGGATGGAGTACTGCAGGATAAGATAAAACCTGCTATTGGCACGAGGAAAAGTTTTTTCATAATTTGTCTGTTTAATAGTGTAGAATTTGTGTTACGCTACCGATCCAATGCAGGTCATTTAATTGAATTGGAATGTGATGTACCGTGATCTCTTCCTGCAATTTACAACTTAATTTTCGTTACTGGGCTTTCCAATGGTTGCCAGAATGCCACCGTCCACGTAAACAACAATACCATTCACAAAATCGGATGCCCTGGAGGCGAGAAAAATGGCCGTTCCTGCCAGATCTTCAGGATTTCCCCATTTCCCTGCCGGGGTCCGGTTGATGATGAAATCGTTGAACGGATGACCATCCACCCGGATGGGTTCTGTCTGGGAAGTTGCAAAATATCCGGGTCCGATCCCGTTAATCTGGATGTTGTGCCGGGCCCACTCCGTGGCCATGTTTTTCGTGAGCATTTTTAATCCTCCCTTGGCAGCAGCATAGGCTGAGACAGTGTTTCTTCCCAGTTCACTCATCATGGAACACATATTGATGATCTTACCATGTCCTCTTTTGATCATCCCGGGGGCGATGGCTTTTGACATGATAAATGGCCCGGTGAGATCCACATCCAGTACCTCCCTGAATTCATCGGCTTTCATTTCCAGGATGGGGATCCGCTTGATGATTCCCGCGTTGTTAACCAGGATATCAATGGGGCCGACCTCCTTTTCGATTTTCGGGATCGTTTCAGATACGGCTGCTTCATCGGTTACATCCAGCACATACATGGCAACATCCAGTCCGTTGGATGCGTAAGCCTTTTTGGCTTCAGCCAGTTTGTCATTGAATATATCATTCACGATGATCCTGGCTCCGGCCTTACCGAGACCGGTAGCTATGGCCATTCCAAGTCCGTGTGTTGCACCTGTTACGAGTGCGGTTTTTCCTGTGAGATCAAATAATTTTGTGGACATATTCGTTGCGTTTTAACGTTGATAATTATTGAAGGTCAGCCGGGCCGAACGGATCCATGTCACCATAGTCCAGGTTTTCCCCTGCCATACCCCATATAAAAATATAGTTACTGGTACCTGCACCTGCATGGATCGACCATGACGGGGAGATGACCGCTTCTTCATTTTTCAGCCAGATATGACGTGTCTCCTTCGGGTCACCCATAAAATGGCACACGGCCTGGTCATCCGGTACCTCGAAATAAAAATAGGTCTCCATTCTCCGGCTGTGCAGGTGGGCAGGCATGGTGTTCCATACGCTTCCCGGTTTCAGTTCGGTCATGCCCATTTGGAGCTGGCAGATATCCACCACGCTGTTTACGATCAGCTTGTTGATCTTCCGTGCATTACTTGATTCCAGTGCCCCAAGTTCCACCGAATCTGCATCGGCAAGGGTAATATGTTTGGTTGGATACGCCGTATGTGCCGGTGCAGAATTGAAGTAAAATCGGGCCGGTTTGCTGGCTGAATCACTCTGAAAAATAACTTCTTTGGTGCCTGCACCGATATAGATCGCCTCCTTATAATTCATGGGATACACTTCACCGTCTGCCAGTACCGATCCTTTTGCACCCACATTGATCACCCCCAACTCTCTGCGGTCACAAAAATGTTCCGCCTTCAATGGATCAATCGGCTCCAGCAACAGGCTTTCTTTACCAGGTACCGCTCCACCAACTATAAACCTGTCGTTCATGGAGTATACCATGTTTACATTTCCGGGTGACATCAGGTTGCTGACCAGGAAATTTTTTCGCAATTTTTCCGTGTCATAATGCTTTGCATCTTCAGGATGGTTCGAATAACGAATTTCATAATTTGTTGCCATAATAATCCTATTTTAAATTTTCAATGGAAACGCTTCTCATGGAACTCTCCCGGAACAGAATATTGGGTTCGATCATGAGTTGTCTCTTTACACTGGCAGGTTCATCTGCCAGGAACAGGTTTGCTGCTTTTCTTCCTATTTCACTTCCCCGCTGATCCACCGATGTTAATGGCGGTGAGACATGGGGGGTAAATTCTTCGTTGGCAAATCCGGTGATGGCCAGCTCCCCAGGTACATCCACGCCTGTTTGCCGGGCTGCCAGTAATACACCATGGGCAGCAAGGTCACCCGAGCATACCATGGCATCCGGCTTCACCGGCAGTTCCATCAGACGCCTGAATGCACCGGCTCCTCCCTGCCTGGTCATTTCGGCTTCAACAATATATGGGTTGTCTACAGGCATGCCCTTTTTTTTCAGGGCATCGATAAAACCCTGCTTCCGATTGGCGTATACATTGATGTTGGCAGAACCGGCAATGTGTGCGGGCTTCTGATAACCCTGCTCAATCAGATTTTCCGTGAGTTTATAGGCTGCAACATAATCGTTGATTACCACCGATTGTACCTGCAGGGTGTCAGGGATCCGGTCGAAAAATACCATACGAACCCCGCGTTTCAACACCGATTCAATATGGTCATAAGTGTCAGTCTCCATGGAAAGGGACATAATGATGCCATCAACCCGTGCATTCATCAGTGTAAGAAGGGCATTCTTCTCTTTTTGAAGCATCTCATGCGACTGGCAGATCATGAGGTTGTAACCTGATTGGCTCAATATCTCTTCCACACCTCCGATAATGTTTGAAAAAAAGCTTCTGTTGATATTCGGAACAATCACTCCGATGGTGTTGCCCTTTCCCTTTCGCAGGGATGAGGCCATGGAATTTGGATAAAAGTTATATGAGGCAGCAAGTTCCTGTACCTGCTTCCTGGTTGCTGTGCTTATCCTTGGGTTGTTATGCAAGGCACGGGAAACCGTGGAACCAGAAATGCCAAGCTCGCGGGCCAGGTCATGAATTGTTACGTGTTGCTTCTCCCTCTTCATTGTTGCAAATATATGAAAAGACAATCGATTGCACAAAATTTTCGGGTATCGAAACAAATGGATATTTATCCTTAACTTTTTTATATATTTGAATGGCAATCCGGTGACGGTTTTATGGATAAATTTTTGCATTTAATTTCAGGTTTATGAGCAGACGAAATAGTATTCTTACCATTATTTTTACTGTCATTGTGATGTTGGTACTGGTTGGAAATTTGTTGGATAACGTGATGCTCGAATACCCGGTGAAGCCGTTGATCATGATATGGATCGCCATTTATTTTCTGCTGAATGCAAAAAAGCGATCATTCCGTACGGGTGTTCTGCTTGCCTTCTTTTTCAGTTGGATAGGCGACATTCTCCTTATGTTTTCAGGAAGTAACGATAACGAAATGTTCTTTTTTGCAGGGGTGGGGAGCTTTTTTCTGGCCCAGGTGGCATATATTTTTGTTTTTCTACTGAGTACTGAGAATAATATAAAAGGTTTACTGCTGCGTAACCCGCTGTGGTTTATTCCTTTGGCAGGATACGGGGTGCTGATCTATATGTTACTTTACCCAGGACTTTCAGAAGTTATGGTCCCGGTCGTAATGATTTATGCTGTTTCATTAATAGCCATGGCCCTGGCTGCACTGAACAGACGTGACCGCGTAAATAAGAGAAGTTTTCATTTTGTATTCGGCGGATCCCTTTTGTTTGTTGTTTCCGACAGTCTGCTCGCCATCGATAAGTTTTACGCAGAATTGCCCTGGTCCGGCTTTTTGATTATGCTTACCTACATTTTTGCACAATACCTCATCATGCGCGGATTGATCCTTGAGAGGGAAGATCGGACCGTTACCAAATAATTGCGGGTAGCTGCACCACACAAAAGTAAAGGAAGAAAAAGAATGAGACCAGCAGTCCGACACCAATGGACCAGTGGGGTGTGACAAGTTTCCTGACTTCTGGTTTGAAAAAACGTGGCATAATAAAGTAAAGGCCGTAGAAAACCACAATCGCCTGGAAGGGGGTAAGAAGCAACCCTTCAAATATGGCTGCAAATTTCACCAGTACCACAGGCTTATACCCCAGTGTATAGATTATGACCATACTGGCCAGTGAAAGGAAAATGAGGATTGCTCGGAATTGGGTTTTCCAGGGATATCTGGCAGCCACATTCGGCATGGTCAGTCTCAGGGCATCGGACAACAGTCTGGGCCATCCTGCAAGCTGGCCAATTTGTGTTGAAAGCAGTGCAGCGGTTCCTCCCAGCACGAAGAGAAACGCACCTGCTGTGCCCCATTTTACTGCAAAAAGTTCCGACAATTGCAGGGCCACCAATTCACCGTCGGGAATCACCTGTTGTGCCCCGAGTATACCGGCCCCTGCAATGAGGAATCCACCTGTGGCAACGATGCCGATGATCATGGCAACCGATGCGTCTTTGGTCACAAATTTGTTCCAGTTTTTAATATTTTTTGCGGTATCCCGGTCCACCATCCCCAGCTTTTCAAGATCTGCAGGTGCACCGTACTTGTCTTTTTCGGTCATGCCATATCCTGCACCGATTACCCAGTAGCTGTACCATACCTGGCTCGCGAAACCGCCTGCACCCCATCCCAGCAGGGGCAGAATTTCACGCCATGGATTTATATCCAATCCCTGATCCACGGCCCATGCTGGCATTTCCGGTATGGAAGGGACCAGCCCGGAGAAGAATTCCGATGCTTCGGGAAAGACATTCACAGCCACATAAATGACTCCGGTGACTACTGTCAGTACCAGTACACTCATGGTGATTTTCAGCCATTTAAATTCCCCGTTCCATGAAATCCCAAAGGCCACCAGTGTTATTACCCATCCACAGATATACCTTGGAAGATGCGTGATGTGGGCCAGGAATATCCCGCCTGCAGATGCCACTGAACCAATGGATATGGCAGCAGCAATCAACTGGATAACCATGATGAGCCAGACCGCCCAGTGCGCTGGGCCCGGTAACCGGTCGAACAGGTCGATCATCCCTTCACCCGTGGTAACCGTATACCTGGCCCCCGCCATGCCTATCCAGAATTTCAGGAAGATCCCGATCACAATGGTCCATAAGATCCCGGTACCCAGCAGGGCCCCGGCCCTGGTGGCAATGATTACCTCTCCGGAACCAATATATTCCGAGACCCAGACAAGGGAAGGGCCGATTAATGCAATAGCTGCAAATCCAACCGGCGCTTTTTTCATTGTAATTTTCTTCATGGAAACCTGATCAGAATCTTAAGTAAAACCGTAACGCAGTTCCGTGATATATCCAGTCTTCGAAGGCTACAAAAACACCTACATCAAATAAGAACCCGATCTCATTCAAACTATAACCTGCCTGGAAATGATTCTGCACATTTGGTGTATGCAGGTAACTGACAGATACAGATTCGTTCCAGAGCCGTTCACTGAACCATGGCAGCAATTTCAACAACATATAGGAAGAGGTAAGCCTTCCATGTGCCTGGATAAAATATTCATTGGTGCTTGCTCGGTAGTGGTCCAGTAACAGGAAACTCTCCTGGAATCCGATCATATCAAACAGCAGGGGAGAGGCTTTGAAATGGCGGTAATCGGAGAAATGCATCGAAGTTGTATGGAGATAGGTCCCTGCTTCGATTTTATAGCTCAGTGAGGAAAGCAGCCCCACCTCTTTCTCATGGTGTAATCCACCATACAGGAGACTGTAATCTGCCTCACTGAAGCCCGGCGATGGCAGTGCATGCCTGTATACCGCGTACAGCGTCGGATAGTCCGACTTGAAATATTGTTTACGTCCGTTCTTCAGCCGGTAATAGTAATCTTTGGTGTATTCCAGTCTTACCTGGGCCGCCAGTAAGCGTGAATCGTCAAAAATAGCCCGGTCAGGAACAAATCCGGCAGGGTAATTGGGCGTGTAATCCTTGTTTTGATAGAAGAAGGAGAAATCTGAATGATTGTTTAATTCCCTTCGCTCCTGGTAATTCATCGTGGCATAAAACACAAGTCCCGTTGCCAGGTCCATTCTGTGTTCGAGCGTGGCCGATAAGCTCTCAAACCGTTTACTGAAGTTCTCCCTGTAGAAGAGTGAATAGGCACTGTTGGTAAATGTCGGGATACCGGTTTCGCTATTAAAATCAACCGACTTATAATCCATGTTCAGTGCAATTTTACCCCTGATCTTTGCTGCATACAGGATACTGGAGGTCCAGTTCAGATCAGGTGCCCTGCGTGCAAATGAGTACCCGGCCTGCAGGTTCCAGCGATATACTATATTGTTGTGGGGCCGGTAATCGTATCCGAGGTCCTGTCCGTATTTCCAGCCATCCACCGTATTAAACGACAGCATGGAGAAATCGATGAGTCCGCCGTATCTGATTTTTGTCAGCCTGTCCTTCGACTGAAATGTTTTCCCAATGATGAAATCGCGTGCCTTTACAGAGGGCTTTCTGACATTCCGTAAGGAGTCTCTCCTGGCTGCATAATCTGTATTACCAAATCCATGGATAGAATCCCTTGTTACAATTGTATTTTTCTCTTCTACGGTAAGCGGAACGGGCCTGACCTTGTTCCAGTAGGAGGAATCGTTGGTGACAGCGTTGGGGGCAATGGAGAACTTTGTACTTTCCACTTCCAGTTTATTATTATCCGGTAAGGACGCTTCCGCCTCTTTTTCCATCAGTTTCGTGAGCCTGGCCATCTCCCTGTCGTTGAGCTCCTCCTTCTCCAGAATTTCCCGGATCTTTTCCTGTTCCTCTGTTACAACCTCCTTTTCATCTTCTTCATTGGCCTTGTTTACCGGTTCAAAATAAGATTTGGGAAGGTTGGGATTCAGTGTGGTTTTGGTATACTTCAGAGATGACACATACGTGGCATCGGCCCGCACACCTGCAATTTCCACGACCATATCGAGTTTGTGACTTACCGGCAGCCAGGCATCCATGATGACGTTGGCATACTGTTGTTGCAGATTTACTGTGCCGGCAATGGTATTTACTACCAGGTCGCTCGAATGCAGGCACCAGAGGTCCTCCACGATGTACAGGAAACCTGAACATAACTGTTGGCTTTTTCTTTTCGGGGTAACTTTTATTTTATCAACCATGTGGTTTCCCTGCAGGAAGGATCCTTCAAAACTGAAATTATAATAAAAGAATGCGTTTCGGGCCAGCGGAGACACAAACGACTCAATCTGAGGCTGATAAAGGCTTGCGTTGACATAGTCCATGGGATTTACACTCTCAATATACCCTGGAATGGTATTTTGTGAAGCGATGATACGCATGTCATATTTGTCAGGTGCCCGGTATGTTACCTCATTCACTGATTCCAGCATATAGGCGCGGTTCTCCTCCACTTTAATATCCCCAACTTCTATCCGTTTTGCAATGGCCCGTGGAAGCCTGTGGAAATAGGCGGTTCCCTTGATATAGATCTCCGCATCGTATGTTGAAACCTGGTTGAGATGGTAATTTGCCAGGCCAATCGCCTTCCGCATTACCCGGTAGGCAGGATCCTCACCAGTAGCAGAAATCCTCACTTCCGGGATCATGTAAGTCTGGGGAGGCATCTCCACATCGAGGCTGACCATCTTCTCTGAAACTGTGATCTTTTTGATCACCTCGGTGTACCCGAGACTCCTGAAAAAAATATTGTATTCGCCGGAAGGTAACGGAAGGGAGAACAGGCCCAGCGAATTGCTGGTGGTCCCCCTGGATAGCTCCTTTATAAAGATCGAAGCATAGGAAACAGGTTTACCATTGATATCAACTATTTTTCCTTCTATTCCCTGAGCGTGGAGATAAGATCCCGACAGGAATAATATTAGCGATAGTGTACTGGCAATTCTCTTCAGCATCCGGTGAAATTAGTAAAATTTCTAAATTACTGTTTTCTGAATGAACGAAATTATTTACCGTCTATTATTATATTGAAAAATTACTGCTATATGAAGATGCCCAGGGAATTTGTATTTTCAAATTTTCTGGCTGATTATCCCAGGTAATAGTGAACCACAGGGTTGTTTCCTTTTGTCAGAATCCGAAATATTGTTTTGCATTCCTGTAACAGATATCCCGGACCAGATTCCCTGCCATGTTCATATCATGTGGTATTTCTCCGTTTTCCATGTCGGAGCCAATAAGGTTGCAGAGAATCCTCCTGAAATATTCATGCCTGGGGAAGGACAGGAAGCTACGGGAGTCGGTGAGCATTCCAACGAATTTGCTGATCAGGCCCAGTTGTGAGAGTGTATTTATCTGCTCCTCCATCCCTTTTTTCTGATCCAGGAACCACCACCCGGATCCAAACTGCATCTTTCCGGGGATCTTTCCATCGTTGAAATTATATGCCATGGTTACCATGATCTCGTTGTGGGAAGGGTTCAGGTTGTACACAATGGTCTTTGCCAGCTGGTCCGTGCTGTCCAGTCTGTCGAAAAACGCAGACATGACGCTGGCAACTTCAAAATCGCCGATGGAGTCATACCCGGTATCCGGGCCAAGTTGATGGAACATCCGGCTGTTATTGTTACGGATAGCTCCGATGTGGAACTGCTGTGTCCATCCTTTCTCATGGTCCATCACGGCCAGTTCAACCAACATGGCAGATTTGAATTTCAACTGCTCAGCGACCGAAAGCGACTGCCCGTTCCTGATCCTGTTGAAAAGTTCTTCAATCTCTTCGTGGCTGTATTCTTCATAGTAGAATGTCTCCAGGCCGTGGTCCGACAACCTGCAACCCATCTCTTCAAAAAAGTCGTGCCGGATGACCAGCGCCTCAAGCAGTCCCATGAAATTGGTAACCGGATGGTCTGAAACTTCCTGTAACCGGTCCAGGTAAGCATTGTATGCTTTGGGGTCCTTCACCGCCATCGCTTTGTCCGGGCGCCAGGTGGGGAGTACCTTCACCTCAAAACCATCTTCTTTTATCTTCTTGTGGTGCTCCAGGCTCTCCACCGGATCGTCGGTGGTACATACCACCTCCACATTCATTTTTTTCAACAGGTTCCTGACACTGTATCCGTCACTATTCAGCATTTTTGATGTTTTTTCCCATATCTCCCCGGCAGTATCGGGCCCCAGCAATTCTTCAATCCCAAAATATCTTCTCAGTTCAAGATGGGTCCAGTGATAAAGCGGATTCCTGAGTGTTGAAGGAACGGTCTCTGCCCATTTCATAAATTTTTCCTTGTCGGAAACACTCCCGGTACAGTATTTTTCTTCTACCCCGTTTGCTCTCATGGCACGCCACTTATAATGGTCGCCCGCGAGCCATATCTCAGAAATATTACTGAATTTCCGGTCATTGGCAATGTCCTCCGGATTGAGATGACAATGGTAATCTATAATCGGCATCTCTTTGGCATACTCATGATACAACGCCTGTGCTGATTTTGTTTCAAGAAGAAAATGCTGGTCCATGAATGGTTTCATATCTGCGCTCTTTTATTAAAGGAAAATGTTAAAGTAAAGAGAATTTCAGTTACATAAAAATAGCTGCACGAAACTTCTCATTATATGTGCCGGATTTTTCCGGATTACCTGAATAAACGTTTCACATGCCGTTCAAGGATATTTTCGGTTACCTGTTCTCCTACAATCTCTGCATGTTTTTCCAGCATGGAGCAATATTTTTCTCCAAACTCAGCGGCCACTTTATATCCCACATGGATCAGTTGCCGGAACATCGGATCATAATCGCGGTGACCAGGAATATGACGCAAGGTATCGGCAAATTTCCTGCTGTCCCATCCGGATACCTCTGCGGGTGCAGGGAGTTTCTTTTTATCAATGTCAATGACCGTAGCGTAAGGACCGCATAGTTCATCCATCCTGGAATATGCTGTGCTGTAAATCTGTTTAGCCAGATCCAGTGCCTCTCCATCTGCCATGGCCAGTCCAATCACCTCCTCCAACCAGGTTGTTCCGGCGGTTTTCACATGGATGCCCTTGTCGTGTTTTTTTATCAGTTCACCGATCACCGGGTAGATGGAAAATTTATCGCTTCCTGAATGGACACTCAGCTTCAGGTTGTCGGGTAGATTAAAACTCCCCACCACATGATCGATCACAAGCAGATCCTGTTCGAACTCCTGCCTGAACAGCTCCACATCACCCACATAGTCCACTCCTTTATTAAACCGGCCGGTAAATTTCGGTGCGATGGTCTGGACTGGGATATCAAAATGGTGTATCATCATTAAAATGAAGAAGAGTTCTACAGGAGTTTGCGCCTCGTCAACTTCATCCATGGAGATCTCAGCCACAAAATCTTCGTTGCCCCGCACCTCTTTGATGTGTCCATAGATGAGCGCCGCCTCTTTAATAGCAATAAAGAATTTGCCCACTACCTCCTGCAACAATTGGTCATTAATGTGATAGGCATCAGCAATACCTGGAATTTCCAGGGAACCCAGGAACGGACCAAGTTTTTTAAGCATATCATCAGACTCCGGCTTATCGCCCCGTTTGCCAATATAATCGGCCACATCCAGGGTGAAAAAGTTGGAATACCCTGTAAACCTGTCTACACTTCCCAGGTTGATGTGATCTGCATCCACATACCAGTTTCCCTTGTAATTCAGCGCCTTTGTGGCTTCAATGGCCTCTTTCCAGGTGTCTGAAGGTTCGGATTTCACGATCAGGTGCTCCCGGTTAGATTTGTTCCATACCGGAACAATGGGAATTCCGAGTTGATTGGCCTGTATAATTGCTCTTAACTGGGCCTCGCCCTGTTTGGTAAACCTGTCGCCGATCCCGAAGGAGTATTTTTCTAATTTCTTCATCATTTGAATTATTTACGTGTGCGCACACGAAATTAGATATAAATTTTCTCTAAATCAAAAATAATTTTGTAAATTTGGGTTCTGTAATTACGTAAAACGTAGTCGAAATATAAGATAATCAGATAGATAAAACGCATTTATGTCCCGTATTCGAATAATAGATATTGCCCGTATTGCCAATGTTTCCACCGGAACCGTTGACCGGGTGCTTCATAATCGTGACGGGGTCAGGGAAGCGACCAGAAAACGTATTGAAAAGATCATAGAAGAATATGATTATCAGCCAGATATAATAGCCGGCGCATTGGCTTCTGGGAGGAGTTACAGGATGTTGGTCTGTATGCCCGATATCGTGAACGCACACGCTTTTTGGAAATTTCCGGAATTGGGAGTGAAAAGGGCCCTGGCAGAGATTCAACATTTTGACATCAGGGTCGATTACCTGCGTTTTGATCAGCACAGCAAAGAGGATTTCCTGAAAAAAACAGCGGGAATAGATCCGAAGGATTACGACGGGATACTGTTTGCCCCGGTGTTTAGTGATGTGTCAGCGGAATTTATAGGCAACTGCAGGGGGGCAGGGGTACCATGTATTCTTTTTAACTCCAGGATCGAAGGGGTGGAGATAGATGGTTTTATCGGGCAGGATGCTTTTCAGAGTGGCTTTTTGGGAGGCAAACTGATGAGTTATGGATTGCCGCCGGAAAAGGATCTGCTGATTGTTAATCTCTCATTACGGAAAGATAATTATCAGCACATTATTAAAAGAGAACGGGGTTTCAGGTCCTATTTCGAGGAACACAGTGACCGCGTTAACAACCTGGTATCGGTAAATATTAATGGAGGAGAGTACAACCGGGTTGCTACAGAACTGGAGAAAAAATTTACAGAGTTGAACGTGGCGGGTATATTTGTAACAAACTCCAGGGTGCACCTTGTGGCACGATACCTGGCCGAAAGGGGCTCCATGTATGTCCGCCTGGTGGGTTACGACCTGATCCCCAAAAGCATTGAATACCTGCAACGGGAATATATCGATTTCTTAATTTCCCAGAGCCCCGAAGAACAGGCTTACCTGGGGCTGAGGCAGCTGTTCAGCATGGTGGTCCTGAAAAAGCAGGTGCCGGCGGCGGTTTTGCTGCCTATCGATATTTTAACCAAAGAGAATATTAACTATTATTTAAAATTTAATAAAGAATATGAACAATCTGAATGACCTGAAAGATAAGGTATGTGTCATTACCGGTGGTGGTGGGGTAATTGGATCTTCCCTGGCCACAGGACTTGGGGAAGCCGGTATAATTACCGTGATCCTGGATATTAATGAGGAGGCAGCCAGACAGGTGGTAGCAAACGTGAAGAAGGAGACCGGTACAGCATCGTATGGTCTGAAGGCAAATGTCCTTGACAAATCATCCCTGGAGGAGGTTGCCCTGAAAATTGAAAAAGAGATCGGACAGATCGATTTCCTGATCAATGGGGCAGGTGGCAATTCACCTTTGGCGACCACCAAAGTGGAGGAGATTACCGAAGATAATCTGGATAATCTGGAAACCTCCTTTTTCGGACTTGAAATGGAAGGGTTTCAGAAAGTATTTGACCTGAACTTTACAGGGACATTACTTCCCACCATGGTTTTATCCAAAAAGATGGTGCAGCGTCAGAAAGGAGTGATCCTGAACATCTCATCCATGAATGCATATAAACCGCTGACCAAGATCCCGGCCTACTCGGCAGCCAAGGCTTCCGTCAATAATTTTACAGAATGGCTGGCGGTCCATTTTGCAAAGGCTGGTGTCCGGGTCAATGCCATCGCCCCCGGGTTTTTTCTCACCAACCAGAACCGGTTCCTGCTGGTGGAAGAATCCACAGGAGAGCTGACCGCCAGGGGGAAAAAGATCATCAACAGTACTCCCATGGGAACATTTGGTGAACCCGGTGATATTACCGGTACTGCACTCTATTTGCTGTCGGACATGAGCCATTTTATAACCGGTATCTGTATTCCTGTGGATGGGGGTTATAGTGCGTATGGGGGCGTATAGTGCGGTTTGTTTTGTTAGGGTGAAGTAAATTAGGCGTACATGAAAAATGAACGACTTAAATAATATAACACAGATTAAAATTACATGAAAAACGTCATTGTTGCACAATCGGGAGGGCCTTCACCGGTTATAAACTCCTCGTTACGGGGAATAATTGAGACATGTAAACTGTTCCCGGAGACGTTCGGGACGATTTATGGCGGCTGGCACGGGATCGAGGGGGTACTCAGGGAGGAATTGCTAAATCTTTCTGAACAGGATCAGGAAGAGGTGGCTCTCTTAAGGACAACACCGGCAGCGGGTTCTGTGGGAACCTGCAGGTATAAACTGAAGGACCACCAGGTGAAGGACATGGCAAGGATCATTGATGTGCTCAGGACCCATGATATCGGGTACTTCTTTTATATTGGAGGGAATGATTCGCAGCATACCGCTTTCCGGGTAAGTGAGATGGCCAGGGAAAGCGGACTTGAACTGGTGGCTGTAGGTGTCCCCAAAACCATTGATAATGATGTGGGAGATAACGCATTCAAACTGATCGACCACACCCCCGGGTATGGGAGTGTAGCGAAATACTGGTCGCACATCGTGCAGAATGCCGATGAAGAGAACCGCGGTTCTTCACCAGCCGACCCTGTACTGGTATTGCAGGCCATGGGAAGAAAGATCGGGTACATCCCTGCTGCGGCACGACTGGCCGATCCAAACCGGGAAATACCGTTGCAGATCTACCTTGCTGAATCGGGAGTCAAACTGGAAGAGATGGCAGACAGGGTAAACGATCAGCTTAAATCCGACGGAAGGTGTATCGTGGTGGTTAGTGAAGGGTTTGACGTTGGAACACTGGGCGAAGTGAAAGATTCATTCGGACATACCTCCTTCGGAAGCAGTCAGCAGTCTGTCTACCAGGTGGTGGTCAACTATCTCAACAGCGTCGGACTCAGGGCAAGAGGCAAGGCAAGGGGACAAGTCATGGGTACCGACCAGCGTGATACAGCCATTTATGCCTCTACGGTCGATATTGATGAGGCTTACAGGGTAGGACAAAAAGCGGTGGATATTGCCATGAACGACGGTAATGGGTGGATGGCTACAATTTTGCGAAATCCAGGACTTATATATAATGTGTATTACGATAAAGTGCCCCTCGAAAAAGTGGCCCTTTCTGAAAGAACCTTTCCGGAAAACTGGATCAGCCCAAACAGGATTGATGTGACCAACGAATTCCTGGATTATGTCAGGCCGCTGATAGGTGAGGATTGGGTAAGTGTACCGGTAATAAACGGACGACAACGATTTGCACGGTTCAATCCGGTCTTTGCAGAAAAAAAGCTGCCCCATTATACACCAGAAGCTGAATAATAGGAACCGGCAATAATTTATTAATATCATCAACCAGTAAAATCAACATCAACTATGAATCTGCAGGAACAACTAAAAGAATTAAAACCTACCAAAGAATTTTTTATTGGAATAGACTCAGACGGCTGTGCGTTTGACACCATGGAGATCAAACAGAAGGAGTGTTTCTGTCCCAATTTCATAAAATATTACGGCTTACAGAAAATTTCAAAATATGCCAGGGAGACCTGGGAGTTTACGAATCTTTACTCCAAGACCAGAGGGATCAACCGTTTCCTGGCCATGCTGGAGACCTTCAGACTACTGGAACAGCGTCCTGAAGTGCATGCCCGCGGAATGAAGTTTCCGGACATAGCAGCATTGATCAAATGGACCAGGGAGGAGACAAAGCTGGGGAATCCTGCGCTGATTGAATATGCCCGTAAAGTGAACAACCCGGATATAGACCTGGCGCTGGAGTGGTCGCTGAAAGTGAACCATGACATCAAAGAGATGGTTCATGGCATGCCTCCTTTTCCCGGTGTCAGGGAGTCGCTGGAAAAGCTGAACGGCAGGGCAGATGCACTGGTGGTTTCGCAAACACCACTGGAGGCGCTTGAAAGAGAATGGGAAGAGAATGGTATTGAGGGGTTTGTCAGGCTGATATGCGGACAGGAGTATGGAACCAAGGCTGAGCATCTTGCGCTGGCTGCAAAAGGGAAATACCCGGATGATAAGATCCTGATGATTGGAGATGCACCGGGCGACTACCAGGCTGCAAAAGCGAACGATGTACTCTTTTTTCCCATCAACCCCGGCCATGAAGAAAGTTCGTGGGACAGACTACTGAATGAAGGGCTGGACAAGTTTTTCGCAGGAACATTTGCCGGTAAATACGAAACAATGTTGCTGGAGGAATTTGATTCATTTTTGCCTGAAAGGCCCTCGTGGAAGGTATTGTAGACAGATGCCGGGAATTAGCGGCACATGGGCCGGACCACAAATATATTAATCACTAAACCGCCTGTTATGATCTATTTTGAAAAAGGAGCGAAGGATATTGAGTTATCGCTGGATGACTTGAGAGAGGGGCTGTACAACGCTTTTGAACAACTTGGCGAGAGGAAAAGGGTACTGGCAATACCCCCCGACATTACCAGGGCGCATAGTATGGCCGGACCGATAACCGAGATGGCCTGGGAATATTACGGGGAGAGAATGACAGATATTCTGCCTGCACTGGGAACACATGCAGCCATGAAACCGGCTGAGATCCGGAAGATGTACGGTGCCGTTCCGGAATCACTGTTCCGCGTGCACGACTGGCGGAACGATGTGGTAACCCTGGGTGAAGTTCCGGCATCCTTCGTGGAGGAGGTTTCCGAAGGGAAAGTATCCTTTGCATGGCCCGCACAGGTTAACAGGATGCTATTGGAAGGAGGCCATGACCTGATCCTCTCTGTGGGCCAGGTGGTTCCACACGAGGTGATCGGTATGGCCAATTACAATAAAAATATTTTTGTGGGGACAGGCGGTCCGGAAGGTATCAATAAAAGTCATTACCTGGGTGCTGCCTATGGAATGGAGCGGATCATGGGACGTGCCGATACACCGGTTCGCCAGGTGCTCAATTACGCATCCATAAAATTTGGTCCCAGGCTCCCCGAAGTGGTTTATGTGCTTACGGTTATCGGGAGAAACAGTGAGGGCCGCCTTGTTCCCAGGGGATTGTACATAGGAAATGATGTAGCATGTTTTGAGAAAGCTTCGGCACTGTCGCTGGAGGTGAATTTTAAAATGGTTGAGGAGCCCCTAAGAAAAGTTGTTGTATACCTCGATCCGGAGGAATATAAGAGTACCTGGCTGGGAAACAAAAGCATTTACAGAACACGGATGGCCATTGCGGATGGAGGTGCGTTGATTGTACTGGCGCCCGGACTAAAGGAATTTGGCGAAGATGCAGAGATAGACCGGCTCATCAGGAAATACGGCTACCAGACCACTCCGGAAATTCTTGACTTTGTAGAGAAGAACGACGACCTTCGTGGAAATCTGAGTGCAGCGGCACATCTGATCCATGGCTCCACAGAAAAGCGCTTTACCGTGACCTACTGCCCTGGAAATATTACCAGACAGGAGATTGAATCGGTGAATTACATGTATGCCGACCTTGCCGTGATGTTGAAGAAGTACGACCCGGCGAAACTCCGGGATGGATGGAACGAAATGCCCGACGGAGAAAAGGTATTTTATATTTCCAATCCTGCCACCGGACTCTGGTCCACAAAAGATAAGTTTGATACCTGATACTGAAATGAAGATTATCATCGATAGCAAAATACCTTTTATAAAAGGGGCATTGGAAAAAGTGGGTGAAGTGATTTACCTGGCGGGGAATAAAATAGGTCCGGATGATGTAAAGGATGCGGATGCGTTGATCATACGTACGAGGACCATCTGTAACAGGCAGCTACTGGAGGGTTCGTCGGTAAAGATAATTGCCACGGCCACCATCGGGTACGACCATATTGATACGGCCTATTGTGATAATGCCGGTATCCGGTGGACAAATGCACCAGGTTGTAACTCCTCTTCGGTGGAGCAGTATATTGTATCCTCGCTGCTTTACCTGGCCAATATGGAAGGTTTTGAACTGACTGGTACAACGGTGGGGATCATTGGTGTCGGAAATGTGGGATCAAAGGTCGGTCGCGCCTTAAAAGCTCTGGGCTGCAAGGTGATACTGAATGATCCGCCAAGGGCACTGGCGGAAGGTTCAGATGATTTTTCGGACCTGGATGAACTGCTTGAGAAGGCTCATATTGTAACCATGCATGTTCCGCTGGCGAAGGATGGACCATATAAAACGGAAGGGCTGGCTGACAGCTCATTTTTCGGAAAGATGAAAGAAGGGGCCCTGTTTATCAATACCAGCAGGGGAGAGGTTGTTAGTGAGCCTGCCCTGAAAGCTGCCATGAGGGAAGATAAACTCTCGGGAGCGGTCCTGGATGTGTTTCAGGGGGAACCACGGGTAAACAGGGAGCTGCTTTCGATGCTGACCATAGCCACACCGCACATCGCGGGTTACTCATCGGACGGGAAGGCAAATGGCACGACCATGAGTGTCAGGGCGGTAAGCAGCTTTTTAAGACTGGGGATGGATGACTGGGAGCCGGACAACCTGCCTGTACCGGGCGACACTGAAATATTCGTGGATGGCGATGGGCCGGAAGTGCTTGATCTGGTCACGGAAGTCTATGCCAGGACCTATAGTGTGCAGGAGGATCATGACCGGTTCATGGATAACATGGAGCAGTTTGAAGCATTACGGGGCGGATACAGAATCAGGCGTGAGCCTTCGGCCTACCGTGTGCGGATTTTTAATGATGACGGGCAATACAGAAAAATATTTGAAGGGCTGGGGTTCAGCGTGATCGGCGATAGCTGTTTTTAATTTCGGAATATTGAAAACAGAGCAGAAGAAAAAAACAAAACAGACATATTATTGAAAAGCAAAATTTGATAAAAACATGAAAGAAAAAGCAGACATTGGCCTGATTGGCCTTGCGGTAATGGGTGAAAACCTGGTGTTAAACATGGAACGTAACGGTTATACTGTAGCTGTTTACAACCGAACCGTGGAAAAAGTAGACAATTTCATCAACGGACGTGGCAAGGATAAAAAATTCATTGGCGCCCGGACCATTGAGGAATTTGTGAATGCCCTTGAACGCCCCCGGAAAGTTATGCTGCTCGTAAAGGCCGGCAAGCCGGTGGATGATTTTATTGAAATGGTACAGCCCTTGCTGGAGGAGGGTGACATTATCATCGATGGCGGTAATTCTCATTATCCCGATACCATTCGGCGAACAAAGTATGTTGAAAGCAAAGGATTATTATATATAGGAACCGGTGTTTCCGGTGGTGAAGAGGGAGCGTTAATGGGGCCATCCATTATGCCAGGAGGATCTGCAGCAGCCTGGCCGAAGGTGAAAGAGATATTTCAGTCCATAGCGGCAAAGGTAGAAGATGGGTCGCCTTGCTGCGACTGGGTTGGCAATGACGGAGCAGGACATTATGTCAAGATGGTACACAATGGGATTGAATATGGTGATATGCAACTGATCAGTGAAGCTTATTTTCTGATGAAAAATCTGTTGGGAATGAATGCCGATGAGATGCACAAAGTATTTGCTGAATGGGACAAGGGCGAACTGGATTCTTACCTGATTGAGATAACTGCCGAAATACTCGGATTTAAGGATGAAGACGGTGAACCGTTGGTGGAAAAAATTCTGGATACAGCCGGACAAAAGGGTACCGGAAAATGGACGGGGATTTCGGCGCTGGACCTGGGTATTCCTTTGACCCTGATAGGGGAAGCGGTTTTTGCACGGTGTCTGTCGGCATTGAAGGATGAACGGGTGGAGGCATCCAAAGTGCTAACCGGTCCGGAAATAACGTTCAACGGCAACAAAAAAGAATTTATGGAATACATACGGCAGGCATTGTATGCCTCGAAGATCGTATCTTATGCACAGGGATTTACCCTGTTGAAAGAGGCTGCCAGGGAATATTCATGGGATCTGAATTACGGGGAGATCGCGCTCATGTGGAGAGGCGGTTGTATCATCCGTTCAGCGTTCCTCGCTGATATCAAAACATCCTTTGATGAGAACAACGAATTGTCCAATCTCTTGCTGAGTCCCTTCTTCAAGAAAAAGGTTGAAGATTCGCAGCATGGATGGAGGAAAGTGTGTGCCGTGGCCATGGAGAGCGGTATTCCGGTACCGGCCTTTTCCGCAGCGCTAAGTTATTACGACGGATACCGTACAGAACGGCTTCCTGCCAATATGCTGCAGGCCCAGCGTGATTATTTTGGTGCACATACGTACGAACGGCTGGATAAACCAAGAGGAGAATACTTCCACACAAACTGGACTGGCAGGGGAGGGGATACCGCATCTTCAACGTACAATGCCTGAATGGCATGGCTGTAAAACAAATTTCAGAAAGGCCTCCATGTATCTCATGGGGGCCTTTTATTACCATTAATTTTCCTGGTGGTCCATAGCCCTGGCTTTATCCCTCGCTTTCCTTATGGAAGCGTCCTGATCCGCTGTGAATTTTTTTGCAGATTTCAGCATACCGCGCATGATCAACCGGGTGAGCCGTGGAAAATATCGGGTTAAAATAGCCATAATAATACCCATGGTTGAGAGAACGACTTTGAATCGCCGGTACCGTACCGTACGGACTATTTTTCTTGCCACTTTTTCAGGTGATTGCTGAATCCAGCCCGGTCTCTCCTGGATAGGATGTATGGATCCGTCGGGTGCCACCGCCGTTTTTACAGGAGCGTTTTTCGTGAACCCGACGTATATGATGCCAATGTGTATACGCTGTCCCGTAAGTTCGGCTTTGAGCGATTGGGCGAGGGCGGTAAGTGCCATTTTACTCATGCTGTAGACCGGGGAATACGGAATTCCATGCAGTCCGGCAAGGGAGGAGATAAAAATGATGGAGCCCCCCGTTTTCCGGATATGTGGCAGGGCAGTCCTGGCACCGGTGAATGGACCAAACAAATTTACCTTCATTACTGAATGCAACATTTTGTCACTTGTCTTTTCAACTGTTCCATAGGAGCTCAATCCTGCATTCAGCACCAGGATATCCAGCCGGCCAAACCGCTCAATGATAGAATCAACGGCCCTCCCGAAGGCGGACGAATCTGAAGCATCAGCCGGTATTTCCATAATCTCTCCGCCGTATACCTTTAGTTCTTCAGCCGTTTTGCCAAGTACCGCGCGGTCTCTTCCATTCAATACTACCCTGGCACCGGATTGAAGGAATTCGATGGCAGTTGCTTTCCCAATTCCTTTGCTCGAACCGGTTATGAATACAACCTTACCCGTTAATTTTCCCATTGTGAATAATCTGTGAGACGTCCCTAAAATTAATTAAGATTATTTTATCAGAATACAGTTACCTAAAATTTATGCAGAAAAAAAGCCGTCTCAATAGGAGACGACTTAATGTATATCCTGTGAGGTTGCTACCCTTAACCGTTAAATCCGGTCCTTCGTGTATAACTTTCCTGGGCATTGATATAGAAGGCTTTATATTTGATATAATGGTTCCCCTTTTTATACTCCCAGTGAACATCCTGGGCCTTGTAGATTTTACCGATACAAGCTTCAAAAATAAGCGTGTAATTAATTCCAGTGACCCTTTCGGCTTCAAGTATGTTTTTAAATTCCACACTCCGGTCAGCAAAATGACCAATCACAGGTAAAGAATATTTTTTTTGTGCACGCTTTCTTTTGGCACCTTCATTTACAATGGCAAACTTTCTCTGCGGACCTTCGTGTTTATGTGACATAATATTCTGTTTTGCTATATCGATGAGTAAAAATAGAAAAAAATAACACTTGTTGTACGTATTATCCACATATTTTGTTGCTTACGTTTTCAACAGGTCAAATTAATATTTTTAAATACCTGGATTATTGTGTAAGATGAACATATAATTCTATATTTGAATCTTCTGCATCAGCAATTATGAAGACACTTATTGCATACTCAACAACACTTGGATGCACGGAACAGTGTGCCAGCAGACTGAAAGAAGATCTCGGGCCGGGTGTAGACATGTACAGGATAACCCGCCGGCGCAAAATCAATTTCGAGCAGTATAGTACTGTGATTATTGGCGGATCGATCCATGAAGGTATGATACAAAGGGCTGTTCGCCGGTTCTGTGAAAACAATCTTAAGGAACTGTTGAAACTGGAGATTGGACTGTTTATCTGTTGCGTGGATCCGGGGGAAAATGAAGACGAATTATTGAAGTCGGTCTTTCCGGAGGAGTTGTTGCACCATGCGCTGGCAAAAAGTTATTTTGGCGGGGAGTTGAATTTCAAGAAGATGAACCTGATGCAGAAGATCATGACCCGGAAGAAAGAGCGCCTTGAAGTTATGCCTGAAATTGATTTTAACAGTATCCTTGCCTTCGCGGAACGGCTCCAGGAGAGAAATGCATAACTCGTGGCTGTCGTCCATACTGCCGTTAAAATTAATAAGCCGATTTTTCCAATTAATTGAGGTTCCTGAATGGTTTGGGCAGATTCAGGTAGGTTTCAAGGAAACGGTAAATTTCAAGCCTGATCTCCCTGGCAACTTTTGTATCCATCCTGTTGAATGAATGGCCGCCAGGATTCTCTTGTTGGTTTCGTTGATTTACAAATTTATAGTACCATCAAAAACATTGGTTGCCGGCCCTGTGAGGTATATATTCCGGAATCCATGTGCTACCGTTCCCGGTTCAAAAATCACATGTAGTTTTCCCCCTTTTGTTTTTACATTAATCTCCCTGCCATACCGGGCCGTTTGAAGGGAGGCTGCAATGGCCGATGCCACAACACCCGTCCCGCAACTGAGGGTCTCATTCTCTACACCCCGTTCATAGGTCCTGACATAAATTTCATGGTCATCCAACTGAACGAAGTTTACATTGGTCCCCTCTTTAAATTCCTTGCTGTATCGTTTTTCTCTTCCCAGGTTAAATACATCCAGGTTCTCTACATCTTCAACAAATAGTACCAGGTGCGGCGAACCTGTATCCAGGAAATACCCCTCTTTAATTTTACTGAACCCGGTAACGTCGCGCATTTCCAGTTTGATGTTTCCGTCCGGTAAAATGGAGGCTTTGTGTATTCCGTCAGCCGCCTCAAAACTGCAATGCTCTTTGATCCACCCCGACCGGTTTGCAAATGCTGTGATACAGCGTCCTCCATTACCGCACATTGATCCGGGGTGGCCGTCAGCATTATAGTAAATCATACTGAAGTCAACCGTATCCGACTCATCCAGGATGATCAGACCGTCGGCACCTATGCCAAAATGTCGGTCGCAAATGTTTGAAATAACCCGGGAAGAGCGGTTCTTCATGACATTTTTTCGGCTGTCTACCATAATGAAATCATTCCCTGTACCGTGATATTTTGAAAATTGAAGTTTCAAATTTGTCTATGGTTAAAAAAGGTTAAATGAAGTCCAAAATTACAATATTTTTAGCTACTTCGTTGTTAACCCGATGGAAGATCGGCCAATGGGCATGAATTTTGAATTACATTTGTCAGAATATAAAATAGAAAGATTATGAAATCAAGACGTATAATAGGTTTATTTGGGATCGCGGTATTGTCTGCCTTTGCAGCAGTTTTTATTTATGCGAAATATTTTCAGTCTGAACCCAGAATCGTTGAAATTGCTCCGCGGACCGATGCGGTACCGGCCAGTCTGACTGCCCCGGAGAACAGGTTTACAATGGATTTTACCGCGGCAGCAGCAGCCTCAGTAAATGCGGTGGTACATGTGAAAACCACCGCGATGAGAGAGACAACGGTTAACCCGTTATATGAGTTCTTTTTCGGAATTACACCGGAAACAAATCCACAACCAGTAACCGGTTTTGGTTCAGGAGTGATCATTAGTGAGGAAGGATATATCGTGACCAATAATCATGTGATCGATGGGTCGGATGAGATTCATGTTACCATGAACGACAGAAGGGAATTCATAGCCGAACTGGTTGGATCGGATCCCACCACAGACCTGGCACTGATCAGGGTTAACGCAACAGGTCTCCCAACCCTGAAGTATGGTGATTCGGATCAGTTGCAGCTGGGTGAATGGGTTCTGGCTGTGGGTAACCCGTATAATCTGACTTCCACGGTTACAGCCGGGATCGTCAGCGCCAAAGCACGGAATATTAACATTTTGAGGAATAATTTCTCCATAGAATCTTTTATCCAGACAGATGCTGCAGTGAACCCGGGAAACAGCGGAGGTGCACTTGTGAATACTTCAGGAAGACTTGTAGGAATCAATACGGCCATCGCTTCCAGAACAGGTAATTACACGGGTTATTCATTCGCCGTTCCTGTCAGTATAGTTAAAAAAGTCGTCTCCGACCTGATTGAATATGGCGAGGTGCAAAGGGCGCTGCTGGGCGTTACCATTGCCAATGTGACCTCTGAACTTGCAAAGGAAGAGGGGCTGGAAGATACAAAAGGGGTTTATGTATCCGGTCTTTCTGAAAACGGTGCGGCCAAAGATGCAGGGATCAAAGCTGGTGATGTTATCATATCCATTAACGACATCTATGTCAATTCAGTTTCGCAGCTTCAGGAGCAGATAAGCAAGTACCGTCCCAAGGATAAAGTAAAGGTGATCTTAAAAAGAAAGGATGATTTGAAACATTTTGACGTGGTTCTGCGTAACATGGAGGGTAATACGGAGATTGTAAGATCTAACGAGATCATTGAAGCACTTGGCGCATCATTTGAAGCATTAACAAATTCCGAAAAGAGAAACCTGGGAATCAACAGCGGCGTTCGTGTGGTTGCACTGCGTCCTGGTAAATTTATGAAAGTGGGTATCAGGAAAGGTTTTGTGGTAACCTCAGTAAACAAAACACCTGTCAACAGTGTTAAAGAGATAGCGGATATGCTGCGCGATGTTGAAGGAGGGGTAATCATTGAGGGAGTATATAATGATGGATCTAAGTCATATTATGCCTTTGGCATGTAATGGGATACTAAAACAGACACACTAATTGTTATTATAAAGAAGACCCTGCAAGAGGTCTTCTTTATTTTTTTGTTATTTATATTGACTGTAAGTAAATAACGTCATAAATTTGCAGGGTTTTAATTTTCAATACAAATTAATCTAGGAGGAATAAATGAGACAGTTAAAGATCACTAAATCCATTACCAATCGTGAAAGCGCATCATTGGACAAGTATTTACAGGAGATTGGTAAGGAGGAACTGATCACTGTTGAGGAAGAAGTGGAATTGGCACAGCGGATCAAAAAAGGTGACCGCCAGGCGCTGGAGAAATTAACCAGGGCCAACCTCCGTTTCGTGGTTTCCGTGGCTAAACAGTATCAGAACCAGGGGCTTAGCTTGCCCGACCTTATTAACGAGGGTAATCTGGGTTTGATTAAAGCTGCAGAAAAATTTGATGAAACGCGTGGATTTAAGTTCATCTCTTATGCCGTTTGGTGGATCCGGCAATCAATTCTTCAGGCACTGGCCGAACAATCGAGAATCGTACGTTTACCATTGAACCAGGTTGGTTCATTAAACAAGATTAACAAAGCGTTTTCGAAGTTCGAACAACTACACGAGCGTACACCTACGCCCGAAGAGCTGGCTGAAGCGTTGGATCTGCCCAAGGAAAAAGTCTCCGATACACTGAGGGTCTCCGGCCGTCATGTATCTGTGGATGCTCCTTTCGTTGATGGTGAGGACAACAGTCTGCTGGATGTTTTGGTGAATAATGATTCACCCAATGCAGACAACGCCCTGATCAATGAATCTCTTGCCCGTGAGGTTGAGCGCGCTCTTGCTACGCTCACTGAAAGGGAAAGGGATATCATTAAACTCTTTTTCGGTATTGCATGTCAGGAAATGACACTTGAAGAAATTGGCGAAAAATTCGGACTTACCCGTGAAAGGGTTCGTCAGATCAAAGAAAAAGCCATCAGAAGACTGAGACACACTTCAAGAAGCAAGCTGTTAAAGACGTACCTGGGCTAAAAAACGTATCTACATGAATTGATTCAAGGCTGTCGGATTTCTGACAGCCTTGTTTGTTTTTCAGCAAACCCTAAGTTACAATTCGTCAAGCTTCTCCTGGTATGCATACATCTCATCCCTGAACCTGGCTGCAGCGATAAAATCAAGCTCCCTGGCTGCTTTTTCCATCTGTTTCTTCGCATTCTCCACCGCTTTTTCAAGTCCTGCCTTGTTCATGTACTTCACCACCGGATCGGCTGCAATATCCGTCTTGGCCTGTCCGGCGTAAACCCCGTTTCGGACGATGAGATCCTTGTTCTGTTCAAACATGGAAACATTGGACTTAAAGATCTGTGTTGGTGTGATCCCGTTGGCATCATTATACTTAAGTTGCTTGATTCTGCGCCGGTTGGTCTCATCAATGGTTCGCTGCATGGAGTTTGTAATCTTGTCGGCATACATGATCACCTTGCCATTCAGGTGACGTGCCGCCCTCCCCGATGTCTGCGTAAGCGACCTTTCAGATCTCAAAAAACCCTCTTTGTCCGCATCCAGAATGGCAACAAGCGATACCTCGGGCAGATCCAGTCCTTCCCGCAGCAGGTTAACTCCAACCAGCACATCAAACTTACCCCGCCGCAACCCGTCAAGAATCTCAACCCGGTCCAGGGTATCAATGTCCGAATGGATATACGATGTCTTGATATTCAATTTTATCAGGTACGCCGAGAGCTCCTCTGCCATCCTTTTCGTCAGGGTAGTAACCAGCACACGTTCCTTGCTGCTTACCCTTTTGTTTACCTCACCGATCAGATGGTCAATCTGGTTCAGACTGGGCTTGATTTCAATGACGGGATCAAGCAGACCGGTGGGGCGGATCACCTGTTCCACATATATTCCCCCGCACCGTTCCAACTCATAATCAGCAGGTGTGGCCGAAACATACAGTGTCCGGTCTATGATCTCCTCAAATTCAATGAATTTGAGCGGCCTGTTGTCCACAGCAGCCGGGAGCCTGAATCCATATTCAACCAGGTTCTTTTTCCTGGCATTATCCCCACCGAACATGGCATGTATCTGGGGAATGGTTACATGACTCTCATCGATAACCGTTATAAAATCCTTTGGAAAATAGTCCAGCAGGCAGAAAGGTCTCGTGCCGGCCGGGCGCCCGTCAAAATACCGTGAATAATTCTCAACTCCCGGACAATACCCTAATTCACGGATCATTTCAAGGTCATAGGTTACCCGTTCCTCAATCCGCTGGGCTTCGATGAACCGGTTGTTCTCCTTGAAGAAGGCAACCTGATTAACCATGTCATCCTGTATCTGATTGATCGCCTGCTTGATACGCGACTGGGTGGTGATGAAAATATTGGCCGGAAATATGGTCACCTCCTCGTGCTGATCCAGGATATGTCCCGAAACCGGATGAATGGATTTTATGGATTCAATATCATCTCCCCAAAATTCAATCCGGATTCCAATATCATTATAAGCCAGGTGAATATCGATGGTATCGCCCCGTACACGGAAGGTGCCCGGCTTAAAATCGATCTCGTTACGCGAATATAAACTCTCCACCAACTTACGCAGAAATACGTTCCTGCTGAATGTCTGGTTCCGCTTTACAATAATCTTGGTGGAGTGGAAATCTTCCGGGTTCCCGATTCCATACAGACATGATACTGAAGATACGACGATCACATCTTTTCTTCCCGATAAGAGCGAGGATGTGGTTCTGAGCCGCAGCTTTTCAATTTCATCATTGATGTTCAGGTCCTTCTCAATATAGGTGTCTGTAACCGGCATATAGGCCTCCGGCTGGTAGTAGTCGTAATATGATACAAAATATTCCACAGCATTATCAGGAAAAAACTGTGTGAACTCACTGTACAACTGGGCCGCAAGGGTTTTGTTATGACTCAGCACCAGGGTCGGACGGTTTAATTCCTGCACTACGTTGGCCACTGTGAATGTCTTCCCGGAACCGGTTACCCCAAGCAGTGTCTGGTGCTTTTCCCCCACTTTGAAACCTTCCACAATCTGCCTGATCGCTTCCGGCTGATCACCTGTGGGTTTATATTCAGAGGTTAGCCTGAAATCCATAACTACCAGGTAAATGTTGTGTAAATCGGAAAGTGGTCGCTGATGCCGCCAAAATAATTGTCCCCGCCATATGTGCGGTTCGGTATATGCGCATTATTTCGTTCGTCATGGTACAACATCCACGGTTCTTTCAGCACTTTACCGCCGTCAAACGAGACAGTGAGCCCATCTTCTCTGTTCAACAGGGAGTAGGAGATGATGATCTGATCGTACATCTGCCATGTCCCCCTGTAACTGTAACTTCCTGCCAGGTCCAGGTTGTGTTGGTCGTAGAAGAGGTTGTAGAGATCATTTACAGAAATATTCTTTCTCTTTCCCGACGCGTGCAGTACATCAAAGATACTCTTGTTGGTGGGCTCGTCATTCAGGTCACCCATGATGATTACCCGTGGTGCAGCTTCCGTGGAAAGAAGCTTGTCTACCTCCTTCCGAATGGTTATTGCTGAATAGACCCGCAGGTGCTCCGTCTCCTGAACACCTCCGTACCTTGATTTCCAATGGTTGATGTATATATGAAGCGGCTTACCATCAGGTCCTGTTCCCTGTACATACAAAATTCCACGAAGCGGATAATCATCCCCCGAAAGGTCGTCCACCCCGATCAATTGATGGGACCTGTACCGGAAAAGGTCCGGCCGGTAAATCATCCCACAGTCGATCCCCCTTGGATCATTACCCTCAACCAAAATCACCCGGTACCCATGCTGCCGTAACCCGTGCTGCTGTACCAGATCATTCAGGACTTCTTCATTCTCCACTTCCGCTAAACCTACAATGGCCGGAAGGGTCCCGTCAGGTACCGAAAGTATTACCCGGGTAAGATCACTTAACTTCTTCGCATACCTTTCTGAATTCCACTGTTTGGAACTGCCAGGAGTGAACTCTTCATCTCTGACATCCGGATCGTCAATGGTATCAAACAGGTTTTCAACATTATAGAACATAACTGTAAACTCCTGCTCTCCACGTTGAGAAAATGTATCCTGTCCGGCAAACAACAATAACACAAGTAAATAGGCAATATTTTTCATAATTTTATTAAATAATAGTAGCAGAATTGAAAGGAATGGCTGTGGTTAAAGCATCTCCAATCTTTACAATCCACACAAAAATAATAATTATATTGAAAGGAGTATGACCGTAAAATTTCCAATTGAAGTAACCCTTAATTAGTGCTTGCAGAAAAACATCAATAGCTGCGTTATACCAGACTTCAAAACAGTAATAGCATGCTTTGCTCTTAACGTTTACTTAGCAAGCACGACAACATATTTTGCGTTTTCTTTCTGTCGCTAATTAGTGACTGCAAGAAAACTAAGTTATTTTCAGTCTTTGATAAGAAAGCGTCAAATACAAGGCTTTCGAAGTTTTTGAAGCCAGGGAGTTTACTATTCGTAAATGACTGCTTCAAAAACGTGATTAACGCAGTAGTTGATGTTTTCTTGCAAAGACTAATTAGTAATTAAATTACGTTAAGTACGCAGCATCCCTGAAGTTGTTGTCGATTTATAGAAAGACCACATATTTCATATACCATTGAACGATCGGGAATTATTTTTAACTTTATGCAGTTTGCCATGGTTAATAATGTCACAATGAGAAAAATTTGAATACAGCTATGGGCCAGCGAAAAGATGAATTACTTCGGAGAATACAGAAACTGGTAAAGCAAAACCAGGAACTTATCGGTCAGAATGAAAAACTTCAGTTCGCCATCGAAAAACTTACTTCGGATAATGAACGGCTGAAGAGCCGTATGCGAGGTACAGGAGATGAAGGAGAGACCGGTATCATCGAAAGGCTGAGTGTGCAAAAGTTCAAAATGGCGACTGTTTTATTCGCCAATATCGAAGGTTTCTATAAGCTTACCGAGGGTGCAAATTCAGAGACGTTGATGGACCAGTTGGATGAGGTACTGATAGAATTCAACGACATCCTTAAGAAATATAAAATTGAGAAAATAAAGACTATCGGCGATACATACATGGCAGCCGGTGGAATTCCCGTAAAAAATATTACCAACCCGATCCAGGTGGTGCAGGCTGCGCTTGAGATGCAGGCTTTCCTGGATAAAAAGTCAAAATCAGGTGATAAAAAGATATGGAACATGAGTCTCGGGATTCATACGGGACCGGTAACGGCTAATATTACGGGAAAGAAGAAAGTTAATTATGATATAAAGGGGGATACAGTGAATATTGCACACAGGGTACAGGGAGTTGGAGAGAGTGGGAAGATACTTATTTCTGTGATGACCTATGAATTGATCAAGGAGTTTTTCATTTGCGAATACTACGGCAAGTTGCCGGTAAAATACAAGGGTGACCTGGAGATGTTTGAAGTGAAGGGTATTCGTCCGGAATTTTCAAAGGACAGTAGCGGTGTGGTACCCAATGAGTTGTTTGAAACCAAGTTCAAACTGATTCAGTTCACCGATCTCCAGGAGATCATACTGGACAAGCTGGAAAAAGAGTTACCACCCTACTTGTATTACCATAATGTTAAACACACAGTGGATGTGGTCACTGAGGTGGAATTGATCGGATGGGCTGAAGGAGTGGATGATGAAGATATTTTGATCCTGAAAACAGCTGGACTGTTTCACGATGCGGGTCATACCATCGCTTACGACGATCATGAGTATCATGGTACAGTGCTTGCCAGGGATTATTTGCCTGAAATTGGATATACGGAGCATCAGATCAATAGGATCTGTGAGGTGATCATGGCAACTAAAATGCCTCCTGAACCAACAAACCTGTTGGAGAAGATCATCTGTGATGCAGATCTCGACTACCTGGGACGGAGCGATATGATCCCGGTATCCAACACACTATATAAGGAATTAAAGGAACAGAACAAGATAGGGACTCTGAACGACTGGAATAAACTGCAGGTAAAATTCATAACCGGCCATCAGTATTTTACCAATACGGCTCAGAGTCTGAGGGAGGTAAATAAACTAAAGCAGATCGAACGGATAAAAGAGTTGATAGAAGCTTAGAAGGAGCCTTGTATGGAGTGTAAACATGAAGTTCACCGGCGGGGTTATTCTTGTTTACCGGGTGCGGGGTATGATCGGTGAAGAACATATATCTGGGTAATGGATAATGCAACATTTAATATTGCAAACCAACTTAAAATAAGATGTTATGAATAAAAATTTACCGATTCTGCTTTCAGGAGGCCTTGTGTTATTTACCTTTTCGTCATGTAACCGGAATGCTGACCCTGAAAATCAACCGTTGGCACCCAATATCATCTATATCCTAGCCGATGACCTGGGCTACGGTGATCTGAGCTGCCAGGGGCAGGATAAATTTAACACTCCCCATATCGATCATATGGCAGAAGAAGGGATGCGATTTACACAGCATTACGCAGGCTCTACAGTTTGTGCACCTTCCAGGGCCTCCCTCTTTACGGGTTTTCATACAGGACATGCACCCATCAGGGGAAATAAGGGCATGAATGAGGGTGGGTATCCGATTGCTGATACCATCCCGATGATGAGCGAAATGTTCAAAACAGTGGGTTATGTAACAGGTGGATTTGGCAAATGGGGAATGGGATTCCCGGGTTCAGAGGGTTCGCCTGAGAAGCGGGGATTCGATACCTGGTACGGATACAACAGCCAGATGCTGGCCCATAATTTCTACCCGGAATATTTGTGGCACAACGATCAGAAGATCATCATGGAAGGGAATGCCAACGGTGGGACCGGACAATACAGTTTCGACCTGATCCACCGCCAGGCCATGAAATTCCTTGAGGAGAACAGCGATACCTCTTTTTTCATGTATCTTCCATACACAATCCCCCATGCCGAGTTGATCGTTCCCGACGATTCAATCTTCCGCTCCTTTATCGGGCGCTTTGCGGAAACACCATGGAGCGGGGTGGATGATGGTCCGCGGTACAGGAAAGGGCCCTATGGTTCACAGGAGTATCCCAGGGCAGCATTTGCGGCCATGGTTACCAGGCTGGATATGGCTGTTGGGGAAATTCTTGCCAAACTGATAGAGTACGGGATCGAAGAGAACACACTGGTTATCTTCACTTCAGATAATGGCCCGCATCTGGAAGGTGGGGCCGATCCCGATTTTTTCAACTCAAACGGAGCATACCGAGGGTACAAGCGCGATCTGTATGAAGGAGGAATCAGGGTGCCTGCCATTGTATGGTGGCCGGGAACGGTTAGGGTGGGTTCAGAGAGCGATCATATTTCGGCATTCTGGGATATGTTCCCGACTTTTGCTGAATTGACAGGGGGTATGGTTCCTGAAGGTATTGACGGCATATCCATCGTTCCGGAAATTACCGGGAAGGGCATACAAAAGGAACATAAAAGATTATACTGGGAATTCCATGAGAAGGGTGGCCGGATTGCTTTGAGAGAAGGAGACTGGAAAGCAGTCAGGTATGATCTGTTTGAGAATCCGAATAGCATGATCGAACTCTATAACCTGGCAGACGATCCGGGAGAAACCACCAATGTCGCAGAACAATTCCCGGAGGTGGAAAGAAGAATGGATGCGCTGCTCCGGTCTGAGAGGACATCCCATCCTGTATGGGATTTTTAATCCCACACCACAAATCCGGTGCTTATTTCGAGCGATTCGAAATTTTCGGTACGGTCAATGAAATTAAATGGAATTTGCATGTAATACCTGACCGGTTGTCCGTTAATACTGGCAGGTTCCCATTCCCCCGGCATCTCCGTGATCAACCTTATAAGCGTTGAATTCAGTTTTGAATACATGCCCGCAATAGAATGAAAACCTTCTATTTCACCATTTTCCATAACCACCCAGCCGATGATAACCCGGTCCGCAATTTGGTTGAGGTCAATCCCCGACTCTTTTATTCCATTTATCATGTAGGCCCGGAAATGAGACTGGCCCATATTATGCTCTGGGATTTTATCCACGAAGTAGTGCAGGTTATCAAAGTAGCTTTGTCCGTTCTTCAGCCAGTTTTTGTTACTCACCAGCCGGTTCTGGTCATAAAAGGCAACCGACTTTGGCATGTTGTTGGGGTAATATGACTTTATAGTATCCTCTAAATGTAACGGAATTATACGGGAAGCCATACCTGTGTTCACAAGCCTGTTTTTCCTGTAGTCGCTGAACCTGAATAATCCGGTAGATCGTAATTCAAAGTGCCTGAAGGTACGCTCCCCGAATAACTTATCGCCTGATGATCTGATCTTCAACTTTCCATCACCAACTCTTTTTATTTTCTCCTTTCGAATCTCTTCCCATCCCTCCTCTGTCAACTGTAGAGTAATGATCCGGGTTACTTTGTCCGATCGTTTTTCCACTGTCCGCATATAGTTTGCAGCCGATGAATCATCGGTTATACCGAATCCCCCTGAATAATACCAGACCTGATCCTGGCCATAACTATTTATAACAAACAACGTAAGAAACAGTATGTAAGTATAGAATTTAATCATGACAAAGTTTTGCCTTAAAATACAATTATTTTTTAAATGATTCATACTCTGAACCAACGGATGTGCAATACAGTATGGATGATAATTGTTATTGAATTGTTCACTTCACACCATTTAGCGGACACCAGTGCTGGTTTCAATTAATATATTATCCGGTGGCAGGATTTTTATTTGTCCGGTTATACAAGTTACTCATACAAATGATTTGCCATCTCCAAATAAAATTATCATATTTAGTAATAATATGGCACTCATGTGACAAAGCAATACAAAATATTATTAATCGGGGTTCGGAAAGATATTGCTCAGGAGATTGCCGAACTCATTGTTCAGTTTATTTCAGAAAAGGCAATAATTCATTCCGAAAACAGGAAAGGGGCTATCCGGTCAGTTATAAGCCACTTACCCAGTCTCGTAATCACTGAGCCAGGGACTTCCGTAGATAGTTCCCTGGACCTGATTCATGAGTTACGCACCAATAAATCCACCCTTAAAATTCCATTGCTATTGGTATTGGAACATGGCACAGACAACCAATTATTACAGGGTGCCTATGATGCAGGTGTGCATGGTTTTTTGACCATGCAGGAAGATAGAATTGGTTGGGCCGCCACCATACGTAATGCACTTAACTCTATAGTAACTTCTGATGATGCAGGTCCGGAACAATCCTTGGATAATATGTTCAGGAATATTGTTGAAGATGCCCCTGAACCAATTTTTATTCAGACAGAGATGAACTTTTCTTACCTGAATCCGGCGGCCTGCAAACTATTCGGAGTTGAATCGGCCAGTACATTAATTGGCACCCCGGTGATGGACCGGTTTCATCCTGATTTTCACAAATTAATCTGGTCCAGAATTAAGCAGATAAATGAAGATAAAGAGCAGGTGAATAAGCTGGTGGAGATTAAAGCACTGCGACTTAACGGAGATGAGGTGTGGGTAGAGACAGTAGGTGAACCCATTACTTACAACCAGAAACATGGGGGCTTGGTATTCGTCAGGGATATCACCATCCGGAAACAATCGGAGGAGATGCTACAGGAGAGTGAAGATAAGTGGCAATTTGCATTGGAAGGAGCCGGTGACGGGGTATGGGACTGGGATTACGCTTCCGGTAAAGTAATTTTTTCTGACCAGTGGAAAAGGATGCTTGGATTTGAACCCGGTGAAATAGGGAATCAGCTGTCGGAATGGGAAAAACGGGTACATCCTGATGATATGGCAGGGACGATGGAAGATCTGCAAAATCATCTGCAGGGAAGGACAGATGTTTATATGAATGAACACAGGTTAAAATGTAAGGATGGCAGTTACAAATGGATACTGGACAGGGGAAAAGTATTACGAAGGGATAAGGATGGAAATCCGGTACGGGTCATTGGGATTCACACCGACATTCATGAAAAAAAGCTGGTAGAAAAAGAACTGGAAACCACCCGCTTTGGGATTGATCATGCAGAAATTGGCGTGTACCAGGTGAGTGAGTCTGGTGACATACTGTACGTCAATCAATATGCAGCCAGGAATCTGGGTTATACCCAGGAAGAGTTGACAGGGAAATCGGTTTTTGATATTGCTCCCACCTTTGACAAGGCAGCATTTAGAAAACACAGGGCTATCACACGTAAGAAGGGTTACAGGACCTTTATATCCGTACATAAAAGGAAAGACGGAACTGAATTTCCAGTGGAAATTACCGTTAACTATTTCAAATTCAATAACAGGGAGTTATCCTTTTCATTCGCCAAGGATATTTCGGAGCAGGTGAAAGCAATTGAAAAATTGCAGAAGAGTGAGATGCGTTTCAGGCTCCTGGCTGAATCGGCCCCTATCGGTATTCTTATCGGCGACAAAGATATGAACGTTGTATATCTCAGTAACCGGTTTACACAAATCCTGGGATATGAAAAGGAGGATATCAGGAATATAGATGACTGGTATAAGCAGGCATATCCTGATGAAGTAGTAAGGAGGAAGATAAAACGGAGATGGGGGCAGGCACTGGTAAAGGCAAGGAAAGGTGAATACGAAGTAAATCCGATGGAATTTTCGGTGACCTGTAAAGATGGTGAAGTAAAGGATGTGGAATTCAGGATTTCCAGCTCCGGCGGACTTGATTTTGTTATACTGAATGATATTTCTGAACGAAAGAGAGTCGAATCGGAACTTCGTAAACTGAAGGATAACCTGGCAATTCAGGTGGAACAAAAAACTGCCGAATTGATGAAAAGAATTGGGGAACTGGAACGGTTCCATCAGGCAACAATCGACCGGGAATTCAGAATAAAAGCGTTGCGTGATGAACTGAAAATTTTTAAAAGTAAAAAAGGATAGTCTTGATTCGCCCGATTAAAATAAATGCATTGCTGATGCATGGCTGCATGAGCTTAAATATCATAGTGGCAACCATGTTACTCTCTCCTTGGCTACAAGTTAGTGGGCAGGATGGTCAGATGTTTCATTATAAAGACAGTGATACCATCTTCATTGATGCTGGTGCAGAACCCGAATACCCGCCCTTTTGTTTCCTTGATGAATTCGGGAATCCGGATGGATTTGCAGTGGATGTTTTCAAGGCAGCGGCCAGGTCTGTAAATATTCAATTTGAATTTAAGGTAGGCGTATGGGGACAGATCAGGGAGGATCTGGCACTGGGTAAAGTAGATGCACTTCCTTTTGTGGGGAGGACCCCTGAACGTGAGGATCAATTTGACTTTACTATGTCATACCTCTCCCTGCACGGAGATATATTCGTAAGGAAAAGAACCTCTGACATTAAAAATCTGGAGGACCTGATTGACAAAAATATTCTGGTGATGAAGGGAGATAATGCCGAAGAGTTTGTTCGCCGTGATCAGGTGTCCAATTACATTTTTACTACCAATACCTACCAGGAAGCTTTTGAGATGTTATCTCACGGTCAGTATGATGCTGTTATCACACAGCGAATAACCGGTATCAGGCTGACAGAACAATTGGGAATAAAAAATGTCGTTCCGTTGAATATTTTTATGCCGGAATTCAGACAGGATTTCTGTTTTGCTGTGCAGGATGGCAACCATAAATTACAGGCTCGTCTGAACGAAGGTCTATCTGTGATCATTGCAAACGGAACGTATGAAGAGATCAGGAACAATTGGCTGGGGCCGGGAATGGGGCATGAATTCAGGATATGGGATGTTTTGAAAGTTTCTCTCTATATCTTAGTACCACTGGTCATTATCTTTTTATTGGTTTCCATCGTTATTCTCAGACGACTGGTCAGAAGACGTACCAACAGACTGGAACTGGAAATTAGTGGGCATAAGGTCACTGCCGAAAATTTACACAAACAGAAACTGTTGCTTAATGAAATGGAGCGTATATCCAAAACAGGTGGGTGGGAATTTGATAACAACAAAAAACACTTTCGTTGGACAGAAGGAACCTACGAGATATACGGATTGGATAAAACCACATTTGATATTGGAGAATATCGTCACAGCAAAGATTTTTTTCATCCGGATGATTTGAAAATACTTGAAAAATCATTTGACAGACTGCTGGAGGAAGGTACATCTTACGAGCTTGAACTCAGGTTTACGTCTGTTGACAAAGTCTCTAAGTTGATTATGACTAACGGCTTTGCTGAGGTACATCATGGAATAGTTGTACGTGCGTACGGTAATATCATGGATATTACTGAAAGGAAAAAGAACGAAAAGGACCTGAACCGTCTGAAAGATCACCTGGAAAAAGAAGTAAATGAAAGGACTATTGAACTGAAAGAGAAGATACAGAAGCTGGACAAGAGCCAGCAGGCGATGCTTTATATGGTTGAGGACCTGAATCAACTTACGTCAGAATTGCAGGATGAACGGGAGAAGCTGGTCGCAGCCAACAGGGAACTGGAAGCTTTCACCTATTCAGTGTCACATGACCTGCGTGCACCCCTGCGTGCCATTAACGGATTTTCAAAATTTCTACACGACGATTATGGTGAGTTGCTGGATGATGAAGGCATCCGTCTGCTAACCGTAATCAGGGATAACGCCATAAAAATGGACATTTTGATCACTGATCTGCTTAATTTCTCCAGGATTTCCAGGACCGGTATGAAGAAAATGACAATAGACATGAAAAGTGTTGCGGAATCAATGTATTATGAGATCGCATCGGACCAGCAAAGAGAAGATTTTGAACTTGTCCTGAATGAGATACCGGAGGCATACTGCGATAATGCACTGATGAAACAGGTGTGGCAAAATCTAATTGGAAATGCATTGAAATACAGTGGCCGTGCAGAACTGAAAAAATTGGAAATTGGGGCAACATTGAATGGTGATGAATGGGTCTATTATATCAGGGACCATGGTGCCGGATTTGATCCGCGGTTCCAGGATAAGCTGTTTACCATGTTCCAGCGTCTGCATAGTGATGAGGAATATGAAGGTACCGGTGTGGGCCTTGCTATTGTGCAGCGGATCATACAGCGACATAACGGGAAAATATGGGCTGAAAGCGAACCAGGTAATGGAGCAACCTTCTATTTTTCCCTCCCCAATAAATTAGATTAAATTTAACAATATGAAAACCCTCAACGAAATTGAAATTCTTATCGTAGAAGACAACCCTAATGATGCAGAAATGACCATCAGGGCGCTGAAATCAAGCAAACTTTCAAATAATCTTAAATGGGTCAAGGATGGGCAAGAGGCACTGGACTTCATTTTTGGCAGGGGGAAGTTTAGCTCCCGGGACATGGAACCAAAACCGAAGTTGATACTGCTGGATCTGAAATTGCCCAAAATTGACGGACTTGAAGTGTTGAAGTTGATAAAAAGTAATGATTTGACCAAGTCGATACCGGTGGTGGTACTTACCTCGTCCAGGGAGGAATCAGATATTGTAGAAAGTTACAAGCTTGGTGTAAACAGCTATATTGTAAAGCCGGTAGATTTTGATAAATTTGTTGATGCTGTAAGGGACCTTGGACTTTACTGGCTATTGCTGAATCAGGGACCGATATAACCGGGCACTAACAATTTTAACCGCATTATGAGCATCCCTTATGAAAATGGAAAAGAAAATCAGAATATTATTCGCAGAGGATCTGCCAGCCGATCTGGAACTAGCGCAGAGAGAGATCAAAAAGGAAAATATAGCGTATGAATATGTAGTGGTTGATGATGAAGCAGGGTTCAGGGAGAAATTAACTGAATTTAATCCCGATATCATTATTTCAGATTACTCAATGCCAACTTTTGACGGCATGAAGGCGCTTACGATTACCCGCAGCTATTCAACTACATTACCTTTTATTATCCTTACCGGATCGATGAATGAGGAAACTGCCGTGGAATGCATGAAAGCCGGGGCCAATGATTATGTGATCAAGGAGCATATCAACAGGCTGCCGTTTTCAATCATCGAAGCTATTGAAAACAGCCATATAAGGCGGGAGATGGAGAAAATTGAAAGAGAGTTGCGCGAAAGTGAGGATAAATTCAGAAGCCTCTTTGAAAATCATGCTGCCATCAAACTAATTATTGAACCTGAAACCGGGAATATTGCACAGGCCAATAAAGCTGCAGCTAAATTTTATGAATACCCGGTTGCCGAACTGGAAAAAATGAATATTGCCGATGTAAATACATCCCCCGTTTCAGAGATCACAAAGGCCATTGAGCTTGCCATTAATAAAAAGGAGATCCATTTTGACTTTGTACACAAAAAAGCTGATGGTAGCTTGTGTGATGTGGAAACATTCAGCAGTGTCGTAACAATAAGGGGGAAGGATTTCCTGCATTCCATTATTCATGATGTCACTGAAAAGAAAAAAGTTGAAAAACAACTACAACTTCTTAGCAGATCGGTGGATCAAAGTCCGGTGAGTATTATTATCACCGACAGTAAAGGTGAAATTGAATATGTCAATCCTACGTTCAGCAAAATTTCAGGTTACCAGTACAGGGAGGTCCTGGGAAAGTCACCAGCGATCCTGAAATCTGAGTTCCAGTCAAAAGAATTTTATAAGGAGTTATGGGATACGATCCTGGCAGGAAAGGATTGGTCGGGGGAGTTGAAAAACAGAAAAAAAAACGGGGAATATTTCTGGGAAAATGTAATTATATCACCTATTCTGGATGAACAGGGGAACATTACCCATTTTGTGGGGGTGAAAGAAGATATTACCAATACGAAAAAGATGATCAGCGAACTGATAAGGGCCAAGGAGAAAGCGGAAGAGAGCGATCGGCTGAAATCGGCGTTTCTGGCCAATATGAGCCATGAGATCAGAACACCGATGAATGGCATTATGGGGTTCCTGGAACTGTTGCAGCGACCCGATATACCGGATGATAAAAAAGAGATCTATACAGATGTGGTGAGGAAAAGCAGTGTGCGGATGCTAAATACCATCAATGACCTCATCGAAATATCAAAAATTGAAGCAAACCAGGTTGAGTTGCAACTTTCCAGGATTGATGTGAATGATATGCTGGACTATTTTCTGAAGTTCTTTAAACCGGAAGCAGACAAGAGGGAAATTAATTTCTCTATTAAGGAAAAGTTACCGGACAATTACAGGATACTCTATACCGATAAAAACAAGCTTGAATCAATTGTTTCGAACCTGATCAAGAATGCATTGAAATTCACGAAATCGGGCTTCATTAATATCGGTTGTACCGTTTCAGAGAGTGAGCAGCTGAATTTTTACGTGGAAGATAGTGGAATAGGAATAGCTGTGGATAAGCAGGAAAAAATATTTAACCGCTTTGTACAGGCCGAAGTGGGCATAACCAGATCGCATGAAGGATCCGGGCTCGGGCTCGCCATTTCGAAGGCTTATGCAGAACTATTGGATGGTACCATTGGCGTTGAGTCAACACCAGGCGAGGGAAGTAAGTTCCACGTTTCAATTCCCTTCCGTACAGCTGATGAACCAGTGACTGAAAAGAAAAAATCTATAGCCTCGGAGCATCAATTTAATGCAGGCCCTTACAACAATGTCATCCTGGTGGCCGAAGATGATCTGGACAGTTATGCCTTCCTGGAGGTAGTGCTTATGGAATACAATTTTCGTGTGATCCATGCAAAAAACGGGGCAGAAGCTGTTATGCTCTTCAGCCAGCATCCTGAGATAAATATGGTATTGATGGACATTAAAATGCCGTTGATGGATGGTATTGAAGCCACCAGGAAAATCAGGGAGATGAATAAAGTGACACCGGTTATAGCGCAGTCGGCCTATGCCCTTACGGGTGACGATGAAAAGGCACAGGAGGCCGGGTGCAACGACTATATCGCAAAACCCATCGCTCCGGCGGAACTGTTGGAAAAGATGAGCAGATGGCTGTAACAGGAAAACAGTTGCAGGAACAATACGATAGAGTCAGATGTTTTTTTTAAACAGGTAAGAATACATGTCAAGAATTAAAATAATTGACCAAAGCCAGGCTACCGGAAGCTTAAGGGAGATTTATGACGAGTTGATTAAGAGCCGTGGACAGCTTGCCGGGATTCATCAGATTCAAAGTTTACGTCCCGAAAGCATTAGAGCGCATATGGCCCTGTACATGGAAATAATGTTCAGTCGTTCAGATCTATCGAGAGCAGAACGTGAACTGATAGGGACAGTTGTCTCGGTGGCGAATGGCTGTAAATATTGCACAAGTCACCACGCTGAAGCACTAAACCATTACTGGAAAGATAAAGATAAAATTGAAGGACTAATCAATGGAAATTATAAAGAAATTTTGTCCTCGAGAGAACAGCTTTTGATCGGATTTTCAAAACATCTGACCATGCATCCTGCTGAACATGAAGACAATGACTTTGTAGAGGAATTAAAAGAATTTGGTTTAAGTGATGCTGCAATTTTAGATGTGGTACTGGTTACTGCCTATTTTAATTTTGTAAACCGGATTGTGCTCTCACTGGGAGTGACACTGGAACCGGACAGAGGAACAGGGTATAAGTATTGAACGCCTGTTTAGTCATGAACTAATTAACAAACCATGAATAGTTATGATTTTAATATAAAGGGAGGATTTACTTCCATAGTACTGCTCGCTGCAATTTCAGGATATTCCCAGGAGTCACGACCAAATATTTTATTCGCGATTTCAGATGACCAGTCTTTTCCCCATGCCGGGGCTTATGGATGCAAATGGGTGAAAACGCCTGCCTTTGACCGGGTGGCAGAGTAGGGATTGTTTTTCAGACCTACATTCTCTTCAAAGGATCTGATAAATTTCATTAAAAACACTGAATATTGCTCTGTTTCAAAATGGGTAGATGTTTCATTGGATGATACCGGAATATCATCAAACTGGCTTTCATTTGAAGAACTACCAAAATCTGATTTTGAGAAATCGAGGCGTTTACCATCCAAACGGTTGTAAAAATGCCAACCGTTTTTGCCTTTTGTTTTGAGAATTTCGCCTCCAAAAACATCATGGATGAGTGCAGATATAATACAATCCTGATCCTCAGCAGATATAAGCTGTATCCGGCTTCTCATAAGTGCCTTATGTATTACCGCTACCACATGCATTAGTTCTTAATTTTTCAGATTAAAATAGTGTATAGACTCATCCGTTTATGATTAAAATTGTTACAAGCGAGATGAAGAATATGCGCTATTGAGTAAACTTAAAATAAATACTCCCGCCATGTGTTACATAACTTCAATATAAAGTTGTATTATTTACAGGTTCAGCAGAAAATTAACGATGGGTGCTGATCGGTTACAGGGATACTATCTGCGATCTTCACAAATTGGAAAGTTGCTTAATTTCAGATATGTCAATTACTGTCAAAAGGCATTTCCTGTCATCTCCGGTTACAATGCCTTCCATATATACAACTGATAAAGTTTTATTATCATAACCAAGTTTAACATTGCATGACTCCTTGGCAGAACTTGAATATAATCTATTGAAAAAGTCATTGAAGACATTTTGAGATTCTTTAGAAATAAATAGCTTAAAATTGCTGTTTATCAGACTATAACGCTTTTCACCCATCAAATCAGCAGCCGTAAAATTCAGATCACAGATGCTGCCATCTTCATCCAGGGTAATATAGCCCATTGGAGCCAAATCATACAACATGGTGTATTTCTTAAGCGCTGCTTCAGCCGTTTCATTTGCCTCACGTAACTCCTCGTTTTGCATTTCCAGTTCAATCTGGTGCACCTGCAGCTCGTGGAGGAGTCTCTTGGTATCAGTTTCCATCTCGGGGTTAACAGCTTTTTCTTTATTTAGTTTTTCTTCAGCTTTTTTGCGGAGCTCCCCGGCATCTGTTAAATCTTGTTTTTCGATACTCATAATCAATTATTTTTTATAAGTAATAATCCTGCAGGCACCTTATTGTGGTTTAATAGTACAATTACTGTACATAAAAATATCTTGATTTTTCCATCGGAGGTAATTGTCTGCACTTCAATGTTGCTTTCGATTATATTCCCAAGTATAACCTGCATCTCTTTTTCGGTACTTTTCCGGTACTTTTCCGGAACAAATGTCTTTATAAAGTTCTGATTGATAATCTCTGTTCGCTTTCTCCCAAAGAATTGTTCCGCAGAAAGATTGAATTCCTCTATATTCCCATCGGGCGACAGTTTAATAATGGGAGCGGAGGATGAATTCAATAAGATCCGGTTCATCTGTTTTGTTTCGTGTAGTTTTGATTCAACCTGCTTGAGGTTAGAAAGATTGAAAAAAGTGATAACGAGACCATCGATCCTATCGTCAACAGTGCGGTATGGCATAATGCGAATTGAAAACCATCGCCCTTCTTTAGCTGGTATTTGTTTCTGAATGAAAACAAGTGTTCGTAATACTTCCATTGCATCATCAACAAGTTCGGGGTAGTCGAGATCCGAAACAAGATCAGTGAAACGTCGTCCGACATCACTCTTTATCAGTTTAAAAATCTTTGTAGACTGATCGGTATATCGACGGATATTGAGATTTTTATCGAGGAATAGTGTTGCAATATCAGTACTGTTGAGCAGGTTTTTCATATCACTATCCACCCTGGAGTATTCCTCTACCTTCGACTGGAGTTCCGCATTGACAGTTTGGAGCTCTTCATTCAGACTCTGCATCTCTTCTTTGGAGGTTGTCAGCTCTTCATTGGTTGATTGCAGCTCTTCGTTTGTTGACTGTAATTCTTCATTTGTAGATTTCAGTTCTTCCTGGGAAGTTTGCATCTCTTCATGCGTACTTTGCATCTCTTCTCGTGTCTGCTGCAACTCTTTCTCCAATTTGATTGCTTTCAGACTTGAATGCGTTCTCTTTGTGCTTCCGGGTTGAGGACCGGGATCAGGATGTTCCTGAATCTCCGAAAAAACGACCATAAGGTAACCGTTCAACTGCTTTGGTTTATCAATCCATTGAATAGTTACATGTAAAGTCAGGCTTGAACCGTTTGAGTCTACTTTTAAATTATGCAACTCAACGGGCTCCTTTTTCGTGATTGCTTTACGGAAGGCTGCCTGAAATTCATTACTCAGACCTTCGCGCAGCATGGCAAAAATATTCATATTCGCCTTGCCAACCGAAGGCTCTAAATATTTCCCGGTACGCCCGCTGGTATAGATGATATCACCATTTTCATTTACCAGTACACCGGCAGGTGAGTACTGCTGTAGCAAAAGCTGATCTGCCATTGTCTGGATATTCTGAATAGATCGGTCAGGAATTTGTTTTTCAATACCATTGGCCGATTTGGTTTTTGAAAATGAAGAAGGGAAATCATATAATTCCGGTTTTTCGGAAGCACTTTTGTGTTTGAATATTTTTAATTTTGAATCTGCCGTTGTGAAAAGTTTACTTTGATTTCCCAGTGTTTCGGAACTTCCAAGCACCAGGTAACCTTCAGGTTTTAAACTATAGTAGAAGAGGCTTAATATTTTCCCTTGCAACTCCGTATCCAGGTAAATCAGCAAATTCCTGCATGAGAGTATATCGAGTTTTGTAAAAGGCGGGTGCATTAAAATATTGTGATTAGCAAACACCACCATTTCCCTTATCTCTGTCTTAACCCGGTAACCTTCCTCTGTTTTATTGAAAAACCGGGAAAGACGTTCCTGTGAAACATCTGCAGCAATATTGGGAGGAAATAATGCCCTTCTTGCTGTTTCGATTGCGTCGCTATCGAGGTCGGTTGCAAAAATCTGTAAACTGATACTTCCCTGGGATTTGGTCTTTTCAACTACTTCCTTAAACAGCATGGCAAGAGAAAAGGCTTCTTCACCTGTTGAACATGCAGGCACCCATGCTCTTAATATAAAATCTTCCTCCTGGCTGTTGATCAATTCAGGAAGAACTGAATCATTCAGTTTAACCCAAACCGGGGGATCACGAAAGAAATTGGTAACTCCAATCATCAGTTCTTTGAAAAGGATGTTGGATTCCTTGGGATTCTCTTGCAAAAAGTGAACATATGAAGAGATATTATCAATCTTATGAACTGTCATTCTTCTTTCGATTCTTCTATAAACAGTACTTTTTTTATACATCGAAAAGTCGTTACCTGTATTGTTTCGCAGGAGAATTAATATTTTTTCAAGAGCGCTTTTATCTTTGGCATCGATTTCGAGGTTTGACATTAATTCCGGCATGTGTTTCTTGAAGTCAAGAATCATTTTTGGCAATGCCTTGGCTGGTCCAATAAGATCGACTACAGCCGATTCAATAGCACTGCGCGGCATGCTGTCGTACTTTGCCGTTTCAGGCTCCTGTACTACTACAATCCCGTTATTTTCTTTAATTGCACGAAGTCCTATACTGCCATCGGAACCCATTCCGGAAAGAATAACACCGACAGCTCGCTCATGTTGATCTTCGGCGAGAGAGCGCATAAAAAAATCAACAGGCAGACGCATCCCCCTTGTTTCTAAGGGTTCAAACAGGTGAAGTACACCTTTCAGAATTGACATACTCGTATTAGGTGGGATTACATAAACGCAATTCGGCTTAATATGCATAGCGTCTTTAACCTGATAAACTTTCATCTCGGTAGCCCTTTGTAACAATTCAGGTAGCATGCCTTTTTGAGTTGGGTCGAGGTGTTGTATGACAACATATGCCATTCCGCTATCATGAGGCACATTTTCAAGAAACTCATCCAATGCTTCAAGTCCTCCAGCCGATGCTCCAATACCAACTATTGAGAAATGGGTGTTTTTCGCATAAGGAGATTTTGCTTTTGAAGTTATTGTCGCTTTTGGCATGTTGAATTTTACTTTCAGATTTTGTCAAACAACTTCCAGTTACCAGCTGTGAAATCTTGAGAAATATATCAGGTTTGTGTAGAATCCTTTATCGATATATTTCTTACTAATGGTTTCAAAGAGATTTTATTATATCCATTATTGATAGTACAAAATAAATAAAAAATATGATATTTCTTACAATGTCAGATTCAATACAAATATGATGGAGCGTATAATATCATGGAAAAGATCAGGTAGCTCGTGCCTGCGAAAAAATGGATATTAATCCCGGGATATGTAATACTTCAGAGCTTCAGGAATGAATTGCTGCAATTTGGTTAATCTTGTTTCATCTGAAGGATGTG
>JBBDIE010000006.1:0-8927 GCA_040880545.1 Bacteroidales bacterium
ACTCTGCCCCCAACTCTGTGCAAGCTTGCTCTCTGTGTCCTCTGTGGTTAAAAAAAGGACTCTCACAGTGACCCCGAACATTCTGATCCAGTCACTCCACACTATTGACAGACTCTGTTTAGTGTTAGAAGAAACAGGAATATGAATCCTCTTTTTCTATTGACAACCTTCCAGGTAGGAGCGGAAGGTGTCGTAATCGGCGGAGAGGGGGATGCTTTCCTTCTTCCCCAGTGCAAAGGCCTGTAGCCGTTCGGGGGTTTCAACTTTATGTCCGGTTGCCTCGTTTACCACATCGGGGAACTTGGCAGGATGGGCCGTTTCCATGAATAGGGCACTGGTACCCGGGTTTTCCGCGATGTAACTTCGGGCCGCCTGGTAGCCTGTGGCTCCATGCGGATCCAGTAAATAGCCGGTGCGGTTGTGAACATCCCTGATAATTTGCCGTATCTGGTCATCGCTGTAGCGGTACCCTTTCAGATGTTTCGCTATTCTGTCGTGCCTTTGATCGAACAGCGCCAGGATACGCTCGAAATTACTGGGGGCACCCACATCCATCGCATTGGCAATGGTACGAACCGACGGGCGCGGGGTATATTTTGCCGTTTCCAGGTATTCAGGAACAACATCATTGGCATTGGACGCAGCCAGGAAGGTATGCACCGGGAGCCCCATCTCCCTGGCAACGAGTCCGGCAGTGAGGTTGCCATAATTACCGCTGGGAACAGAAATCACGAGTTCATCCGCCTCCACCTGGCTCCACCCCCTGAAATAGTAGAAGGATTGGGGCAGGAACCGGGCCAGGTTAATGGAGTTGGCCGAGGTGAGAATCATGCTTCCCCGCAACATCTCATCGGCAAATGCCTGTTTTACAAGGGCCTGGCAATCGTCGAACGTGCCATCGACCTCAAGGGCAGTGATGTTGCCCCCCAGGGTTGTGAACTGCTTTTCCTGCAGCTTGCTTACCTGTCCCGAAGGGTAGAGTACATGTACGACAATGCCCTCCACGTTGAGGAAACCGTTGGCCACGGCGCTTCCCGTATCACCAGAGGTGGCAACCAGTACATGCAATATCCGGTCGCTATCGCGGGTAAAATACTGTAACAAACGTGCCATGAACCGGGCCCCCACATCCTTGAATGCCAGGGTAGGGCCGTGAAAAAGTTCCAGGGCGAATATACCCTCCTCCACCTGTACTGCCGGGGTGTCGAAATTAAGTGAATCATGTACGATTTCCTCAAGATCGGCTGTTGCAATGGTATCACCAAACATCTTTTCCGACAGGATCAGGCCTGTTTCGGCAAGCGAGTTGCTGTTTCTGATCGCCGCAAGTTCACTGTACGACAGAACAGGAATCTGTTCCGGCATGTATAACCCGTTGTCGGGTGCCATTCCACTTTTCACTCCCTCCTCCAGGGTCGCTGTGATGTTCTTGTTTTTGGTGGAATGGTATCTCATATTACCCGGTTATTCTGCATCCTGCCTCACTTACAGGCGAGACATAAGTTCGACTTTCAATGTGGTGGGTCTGAAAATGGCTCTTCATGGTCTCTGCCACCTCCATGGCGATCTCTCTTCCCCTGCACAGGGCGAAAATGGAAGGTCCCGAACCCGACAATCCACTTCCCAGCGCCCCTTTTTCCAGTGCTTTTTTCTTAAGTAACGCGAACTCAGGAAGTTTGTCAGAACGGTAAGGTTCGGCAAACAGGTCCGTGATGGATCTCCCGATCAGTCCATGGTCGGAAGTGGTGAGCCCGGCAATGAGTCCTGCCAGATTCCCCGCCTGGGCGATTGCCGTAGCCAATGGTATCCGGGTGGGGATGATCTTTCTCCCTTCAGCGGTATTGAACTGCAGGTCCGGATGTACAATGGCACAGAAGAGATCGTCGGGGTAGGGGATATGTTTTATTTCCAGCGGATCATATCCCCTGATTAGGGTAAAGCCTCCCAGCAGCGCTGGTGCCACATTGTCTGCATGGTAGGAGCCGCTGGCTGCTTCCTCTCCCTCCATGGCATAGGGTAGCAGTTCCGCTGTGGTGAGCGGCGAGCCCAGCAATTCGTTGATACCCACCACCGCAGCCACACAGCTGGCTGCCGATGACCCCAACCCGCTGCCCGGGTTGATCTTTTTGGTAAAGACCAGGTCAAACCCTTCCTCTACCTGCAACTCGTCCAGCAGAGCCAGGGTGGCTATGGCAGCAATATTTTTTTTGTTTTCCAGGGGAAGGTCCGTACCCGAGTTGTCGAACAACCGCAACTGACCGGTATCGTTCCTGCGCACGATCAGTTCGTCACCCGGCAGTTCCAGCGCGAATCCCAAAAGATCAAATCCGGGTCCCACGTTGGAAACCGTTGCGGGACAGTATACTGTCACTTCATTTTTCATTGGACTGGAATTGAATTTAGCTGGTTGAACACCTCCTCAGAAAGCTCAGCCAGTGAGTTCAGTTGGATATCTGATGCGCCGAAGCGCTCATCGGGATGTTCCGGAACTGCGATGGTTTTCATCCTGGCTGCCTTGGCCGCGATCAGCCCGTGGAACGAATCCTCCAGGGCAAGGCAGTTCACCGGATCGGTATTCAGTCGCCGGGCAGTTTCAAGATATACGGCCGGATGCGGCTTTCCAAATTCTTCAAATTCGGCCGAATATACTTCCCTGAAATAATGATGAAAACTGAACCTGTCCAGAAAAGCATTGATCAATACCATATTGGAAGAGGAAGCCAGCGCCATGGGTAATCCTTTTTCGTTGAAAAAATCCAGTGCCCGGCGTGCACCCTCCATCAACGATGCCTCCTTGTGAAAATAATCGGTCATCGCTTCGTTGTACCGGTGCTCCATCTCATCAAAGTTCGCATTTTTCCAGGGAAACCGGGCATACCAGAACCTGATCTGTTCATCACACCGCAATCCGAACGTCTCCTTCTGCATCTGCTCGTTGATCTCTATGCCAAGTTCCCTGAACAGCTGGCGTTCCGTCTCCTGCCAATAAGGCTCGGAGTCGATGAGCAGACCGTCCATGTCGAATATTATTGCCTTTATCATTTGTTAATTTTCTGTTTCTGATCCCGGAGCAGCGATGCTGTTGTTTTTACAAAGTTCCTGCGAAGATACACAATGCTTTTCTACATTTAATCTTCCCATCACCTCTGTCCCGCACGGATGATATCCGCGAACAGTCCTGCGGCCGTTACCTCGGCGCCGGCGCCATATCCCTGTATCAACAGGGGTAGTTCCCGGTACCTGGAGGTGGTCAGCAGAATGATGTTGTTGCTTGCTTCCAGCTGGTATGCCGGGTGTTTTTCTTTCATCTCCCGCAGCCCGATGGTCCCTTTTCCATCTTTCAGGGCAGCCACATAACGCCAGCGTCTGCCCGATTCTGCTATCTTTCTGCGTCGTTCCTCCCATTCACTATTCAGCTCCACAATATTCTTCAAAAATGAATCCACATCCCCCTCAAACAGATCATCGGGAAGGAATTTCTCAATCTCAATGTCTTTCTCTTCCAGGGCATAACCCGACTCCCGGGCCAGGATAAGCAGTTTTCTCTTGACGTCCACCCCGCTGAGATCCAGCCGCGGATCGGGTTCCGAATACCCGTTTTCCATAGCCTTTTTAATGGCTTCACTCAACGGTACCTCCTCACTGAGGATGTTGAATATATAGTTCAATGTGCCGGATACCACCGCCTCGATCTCCAGGATCTTGTCGCCGCTGCTGATCAGATCGCCGATGGTATTGATCACGGGGAGTCCCGCACCCACGTTGGTCTCGAAGCTGAACTTCACGCCATGGTGAAGTGCAGAATCCTTCAGTTTTTTATACAGGCTGTATTCCGATGAACAGGCCACTTTGTTGGCGGTGATCACAGATACATAGCTTTCAAACAGATCGATATACCTGTCCGAAAGGTTATCGCTGGCAGTACAATCCACGAAAACAGAGTTCCGCAGGTTTTTCCTTGCAATGGTTTTGATAAAACCTGCCATATCGGCCTGTTCCCCTTTCTCCAGTGCTGCCAGCGGATCGCTGATATCGATCCCGTCGCTGTTGATCAGCATCTTCCGTGAATTGGTGATCCCCACCACGTTTATTTTCAACTTCTGTGTCTCTTTCAGGGGTACCTGCTGCTGCTTTATCTGGTTCAGTAATTTACTCCCTACGTTTCCGGTACCGGCAATGTAGAGGTGAAGCTCCTTCAGGTCCGAAAGGAAAAATCCTTCGTTTACCGCGTTCAATCCCTTTTTCAGACTCTCTCTCCGGATCACCACGGAAATGTTCAACTCACTGGATCCCTGGGCGGTAGCGATCACGCTGATACCGTTTCTGCCCAGCGACTGGTACAGGATGGCCGATATACCAGGGGTATGTCGCATCTCCTCACCCACGATGGCGATGATGGACAGGTCACGCAGCACCTCAATCTCCATCTCCTTGCGGAACTCTATTTCGTGGCTGAATTCAGCTTCCAGCCCCCGTACGGCATCATCGGTGCCGGCAGGATCAATGGCAAAGGAGATGGTCATCTCCGAGGAGGCCTGGGTAATGAGGATCACATTCACATTGCTTCTTGCCAGGGAGGTGAATACCCTGGCCGAGGTACCGGTCTTGCCGACCATTCCTGCACCTTTCACCGTGACCAGGTCGACCTCATTGATGGAAGATATTCCCTTGATCAGGTGGCCCTCCCCGCAAACCCCCTGGTGTGATATCAGCGTTCCCGGGGCATCCGGATTGAATGTGTTCAGAATGCGGATAGGAATGCTCTCCCTGAAGGCTGGCGACAGCGTTGGAGTATAGACCACTTTTGCTCCAAAATGCGACAGTTCCATCGCCTCTTCGTAACTCATGCAGTCGATGGGGTAGGCTTTCTTTACGATCCTCGGGTCGGCTGTCATGAACCCGTCCACATCTGTCCATATTTCCAGTACGGAAGCGTGCATCGCAGAAGCAATAATGGCGGCGGTGTAATCCGATCCTCCCCTGCCCAGGGTGGTGGTTTTGCCGTTGCGGTCCGATCCGATGAACCCGGGAACCACCGCAAATTTACGCAACGCCTCCAGGGTCCCCCTGATCTTCTTTTCCGATTCCTTGAAATTGACGGTGGCCCGGGAGAAATCGCTGTTGGTGAGGATAAGTTTCCTGGCATCCAGGTATACAGCATCATTTATGAACCGGCTGATTATTAGCGCCGACAACCGTTCGCCAAAGCTGAGCAGATAGTCCATTGTTTTAGGACTCAGATCCTCCAGCAGGTAGACCCCCTGCAGGATATCCTGAAACTCATTGATCAGGGCGTCCACCTCTTTTAAGGTGTGCTCCCGCATACCATGCTCCAGTATTTCGTTGATTGTCTCAAAGTGGATGGTGCCGAATTCAATCATTCCCTCTTTGTAAGATGGATCGTGTTCCATAGCCTTACCGGCCGTAGATATGATCAGATCGGTTATTCCTCCGAATGCAGAAACCACCACCACAGATGGCTCCTGTTGTGATTCCACGATCTTTTTTACCACCCTGATAATTTCCGGTGATCCGATCGATGTTCCGCCGAACTTTAATACCTTCATATTCTTACGTTTATATGTCAAAAAAAAGGAGGATCCCCTGCCCCCTTTTAAATTATCCTACGGGACCCAATCTACACACCTCCTGTAGTTACTGTACGGTCCGTTTTTTTGATCAGACCCTGCAGTACACTGCCCGGACCAACTTCCGTGAATTCGCTGGCACCATCTTTTATCATTCGTTGTATGGTTTGTGTCCATTTTACCGGAGAAACCAGTTGCGAAACCAGGTTTTCCCTGATCTCGCCGGGGTTGGATGAAGGTGAAGCATGTACGTTCTGGTATACCGGGCATACAGGTTCATTGAAGGTAGCCGATTCAATGGCCCTGCGAAGCTCCTCCCTTGCCGGTTCCATTAACGGCGAATGAAATGCACCGCCCACCGGCAGCCTGAGGGCCCTTTTTGCCCCCTTTTCAGTAAGTAATTCCATGGCCCTGTCGATCCCGGCGAAGGAGCCTGAAATGACAATCTGGCCCGGGCAGTTGTAATTGGCCGGTACCACCACCTCATGGATCCCGCTGCATACCTCTTCCACGATTTCATTTTCCAGTCCCAGGATGGCCGCCATCGTCGAGGGTTCGGTTTCACAAGCCTTCTGCATGGCCATCGCACGTTTAAAAACCAACTGCAGCCCTTCTTCAAAGGTGAGGGTTCCGTTGGCTGCCAGTGCCGAGAACTCACCAAGTGAATGCCCTGCAACCATATCCGGACTAAAACTCTCAATGGTCCCGGCCAGTATCACCGAATGGAGGTAGATGGCAGGCTGGGTTACACGGGTCTGTTTCAGATCTTCGTCGGTTCCCCCGAACATGATGTCGGTGATCCGGAACCCGAGTATCTCATTGGCCCGCTCAAACAGTTCCCTGGCTTTCGCATCGGTATCATAAAGTTCTTTACCCATTCCGGGAAATTGTGCCCCCTGTCCCGGGAAAACATACGCATGCATAGTTATTTCTTTAAAAGTTCAACAAAAATAAGCAGGATTATAATTAAAATTCACTTCTGCAGCAAATTTTATTGGAATTATCAATAAATAGTAAAGTTTGGATTACAAATCGGTATCAGCGCAAATCTTTACCGATCAGGTGAATGAATTCCTCGCGGGTGTTCTGGTTGTTCAGGAATTCTCCGGTGAACGCAGAGGTGGTGGTTACCGAATGTTGCTTCTGTACCCCCCGCATGACCATGCACAGATGTGTGGCCTCGATCACCACGGCAACCCCAAGGGGCTCCAGTGTCTCCTGGATACAGTCGCGGATCTGCACCGTTAACCGTTCCTGCACCTGGAGTCGCCTGGCAAAAGCCTCGGCCACCCGGGCAATTTTACTGAGCCCTGTAATATAACCGTTGGGGATATATGCAATATGCGCCTTCCCAAGGAAGGGAAGCATGTGATGTTCACACATGGAGTAGAGTTCAATATCCTTCACAAGCACCATCTGTTGGTATTCCTCTTTGAACTTGGCCGACTCCAGGATCTGCTTCGGATCAGTGCCATAGCCCTGTGTGAGAAACTGCATCGCTTTTGCCACCCTTTCCGGTGTTTTTTGCAAGCCCTCCCTATCTGAATCCTCTTCCAGTAATTTCAGAATTTCCCTGTAATGCCCTTCGAGCTTCTGGGTCCTGTCCCGGTCGAATTCTTCCACCTGGTTATATCCGTTTACCGAATTTCCGCCGTTACTTTTCTTTACTATTTTCATTGGTTGTTTCTACGTGTTTTCTTCGTCTCCATAATATTCAACCGAATTATTTTCTGTCTCCTGAAGCTTTACGCAATGGAGCTTTACGCCCAGCTTGCTTATTTCCGGTTCTATCTCTCTCCAGATACCGATGGCCAGATTCTCCGTGGAGGCAATAATGTGCTTCATGAATTCCACCTCCAAATTTATATTTTTATGATCCAGCCTTACAATCACCTTCTCCCTGATAATATTACTGATCTCCTTCAGATCGGCCACATATCCGAACTTCGGATGGACCTCCCCCTTCACGGTTACCCACAGGATATAATTGTGCCCGTGCCAGTTAGGATTGGCACAATGGCCGTACAGCTCCAGGTTTTCCTTCTCCGAAAGACCGGGTTGAGAAAGACGATGGGCGGCACTGAAACGTTCTCTTCTGGTTAGGTAAACCATAACTGAATAACCTTATCCGATTAATTAAAGTTCAAAAGTAATAAATATTCAACATCCCACATCCTGGCAGGTAACTGAAAACCGGATAGGGCCTTTTACGCAATTCCATTATCTTTGAAAAAAGGTTTGTACCATGATCGTAGTAACAGGAGCAGCAGGATTTATCGGAAGCAATATTGTTGAAGGACTTAATCAGCGAGGTTACAGGGACATTGTTCTTGTGGATGATTTCAGCAATGGTTCCAAATTGCGGAATTACCAGTCAATGACCTATTCTTCGCAGGTCAACCGTACTACATTTTTCACATGGATCAGGGAAAACCACAGATTCGTACAAATTGTCATCCACATGGGGGCACGGACCGATACTTCAGAATTTAACTGGGATACCTTTTTGGAGCTGAACGTGGATTACTCCAAACAGGTATGGGAACATTGTGTTGAGTTCGGACTACCATTGATCTATGCCAGCTCAGCAGCCACCTACGGATTCGGGGAGCTGGGCTACCATGATACACACGAGATCATTCCCTCACTGAAACCGCTGAACCCCTATGGCAGATCGAAGAATGAATTCGACAAGTGGGCAGTTCAACAGGTGAGACAGCCTTTTTTCTGGGCCGGATTCAAGTTTTTTAACGTGTACGGTCCGGGCGAATATCATAAAGGAAGAATGGCCTCAGTGGTTTTCCATGCATACAACCAGATCCGGGAAACAGGAAAGATGAAGCTGTTCCGTTCGCATCATCCCGAAATATCCGACGGCGAGCAAGCGAGGGATTTCATCTATGTGAAGGATGTGGCGGATGTGGTGATCCATGCCATGGAGCACAGAGAAACCTCCGGCATCTTCAACCTGGGAACCGGCAGGGCATCCACCTTCCTCGACCTGGTTCGCTATACCTTTGCCGCCCTTAAGTTGGAGCCGGAAATCGAATTTATCGATACACCACCCGACATCCGTGACAAATACCAGTACTTCACCGAGGCAAACATGCAGAAACTCCGTGCTGCGGGTTATGATAAGCCTTTTACTTCTTTGGAAGAGGGAGTGGGGGAGTATATTGCGAAGCTGGAGGCTTTATGAGTTCATCGTGAGGGACTTTTTTTAACCACAGAGGACACAGAGAGCAAGCTCTTGAGTGGGGAGTACAGGAATTCATCGTAAGAGTCTTTTTTTTAACCACAGAGGGCGCAGACCAGCAAGCTGGCACAGAGTTTAGGGCA
>JBBDIE010000007.1:0-8759 GCA_040880545.1 Bacteroidales bacterium
AAAAACTTTTGAAAGAAAATAATAAATACACCAACGAACTTATCCGGGAAAGCAGTCCTTACCTACTGCAACATGCCCATAATCCGGTTAACTGGTATCCCTGGGGAGAGGAAGCACTCAAAAAAGCACAGGCGGAAAATAAAATACTCATTATCAGCATTGGTTATGCCGCCTGCCACTGGTGTCATGTGATGGAACATGAAAGTTTTGAAGATACTACTGTAGCTAACCTGATGAACAAATATTTTGTTTGTATCAAGGTGGACAGAGAAGAAAGACCCGATGTGGATCAGGTGTATATGAATGCAGCACAACTCATTACTGGCAGTGGTGGGTGGCCATTAAATGCCTTTGCTCTGCCCGATGGAAAGCCGTTTTACGTGGGAACCTACTTTCCTAAATCCGACTGGATAAAAGTAATGGACTATTTTACTGAGGTGTACAAAAAGAAACCGGCCATGCTTGCCGAACAGGCAGAAAAGGTGACACAGGGAATCCATGCAATTGAAAATACCCCGTCGCTGGAACAGAAGGTTTCATTTACACCGGATGATTTAAACAATATCTTTGACAACTGGAAATCCAACATTGATTTTCATAAAGGAGGAATAAACAGGGCGCCGAAGTTTCCAATTCCCTGTGTTTGGGAATATATGATGTACTATGGCTATCTGACAGGAAACCTGGAAGCATTGGAGGCCGTTACCACAACACTGGACAACATAGCCTTCGGGGGCATTTACGACCATATCGGTGGTGGCTTTGCAAGGTACTCCACCGATGCTGATTGGCATGTCCCCCATTTTGAAAAAATGCTGTATGACAATGCCCAACTGGTTAGCCTGTACGTACATGCCTGGCAACAGACAAAAAAACCACTGTATAAAAAGGTGGTGTACGAAACGCTTGAATTCATCGAAAGGCAGATGACCTCGCCGGAGGGTGGGTTTTATTGTTCGCTTGATGCAGACAGCGATGGGGAAGAAGGAAAGTTTTATGTATGGACTTACGCAGAGGTGGATAAAATCCTTCATAAAAATGCAGGTATTTTCATGGAGTATTATAACATTACCAGGCAAGGGAACTGGGAACATGGAAAAAACATCCTGTATCGTACGATGGACGATTCGGAATTTGCATTGAAAAATAACCTTTCGGTTGATGAACTCAGGGAAACAATAAGAAAAAGTAAAGCTGAACTGCTCAATGCACGGGACAAACGAATCCGGCCTGGATTAGATGATAAGATCCTTACATCGTGGAATGCCCTGATGTTAAAAGGGTATGTTGATGCTTACCGGGCGTTCGGTGAGAAAAAGTTCCTGGAATCAGCACTCAGGAATGCCGGTTTTATTCTGGAAAAGACGGTTGCGTCAAATGGAGAAATTACCCGTAACTATAAAAACGGCAAATCTTCCATTCATGGTTTTCTTGATGATTATGCTTTTACTATTTCCGCCTTTATTGATTTGTACCAGGCCACGTTTAACGAAAAATGGCTGGATAAAGCCAATGAAATAAAGGAATTCACAAAAAAACATTTTGAGGATACTGACAGTGGAATGTTTTATTATACCCATGATGCATATGATGACTTAATTGTAAGGAAAAAGGAACTGACCGATAATGTGATTCCCGCTTCCAATTCCGAAATGGCAAAAAACTTATACAAACTTGGACTGTATTTTTACAACAATGCCGATATCCAGCAGGCGGAAAGCATGTTGTCTGGCGTAAGCCACCAAATAAAAAACAATATTTACTTCTATGCCAACTGGGGCATACTTGCGGCATACGTGGCAAAGGAGCCTTATGAAGTAGCCATTGTGGGGGAAATGTATGAAACCTATCGCCGTGAAATAGACAACCATTATTTACCTGACGTTTTACTATTGGGCGGTAAGGACCAGGGGAGTCTCGAACTGAGCAAAGAAAAATATATCAAAGGGCAAACAACAATCTACGTATGCCGTGACAAAACTTGCAAGTTGCCGGTAACAGAAGTGCAGCAGGCTTTACAACAAATAAATAATAATCAATAGTTAAAATGTATTTAATTAGCACAATTCACCAGCATGTATCATCATAAAAACTAACATGGACAAAAAATTAAACAGGTACAGTCAAAAGATCACCCAGGATGATAGTCTTCCTGCCGCGCAGGCGATGCTCTATGCCATTGGCATGGATGAAAATGATCTTAAAAAGGGCCAGGTGGGCATTGTGAGCACTGGTTTTCAGGGAAATCCCTGCAACATGCATTTAAACGGACTGGCAGAAGAGGTAAAACAAGGGGTGGATAAACAAGATGGGTTGTATGGACTGATATTTCATACCATTGGTGTCAGCGACGGTATTACCAATGGTACGGAGGGGATGAAATATTCGCTGCCGTCGAGGGAAATCATTGCAGACTCCATTGAGACCGTTGTGGGCGCCCAGTTTTACGATGCTGTGATCCCCATTGTGGGTTGCGACAAAAATATGCCCGGTGCCATGATGGCTCTGGGAAGACTGAACAGACCCTCAATTCTGGTTTACGGAGGCTCGGTGAAAAAGGGAACATGGAAAAATAAGGACCTGAACATTATCTCTGCATTTGAAGCCTATGGTGAACGGATCAAAGGCAATATGTCCGATGAGGATTATAAGGGAATCATCCAAAACTGTATACCGGGGGCAGGCGCCTGCGGAGGAATGTACACCGCCAACACCATGGCAGCAGCCATTGAATGTATGGGAATGAGCCTCCCCTATTCCTCTTCAAGTCCTGCCGTGGGGAATGAAAAAAAGCTGGAATGTACAGACATTGGCCGGGCGATAAAGAATCTGCTCCAGCAAGATATCAGACCCCGGGAGATCATGACCAGGAAGGCCTTTGAAAATGCCATAACCCTTATTATGGCACTGGGAGGGTCCACCAATGCAGTGATTCACATGGTGGCCATGGCCAAATCTGTGGGTGTGGACCTGACCATCGACGATTTTCAGACCATCAGTGATAAAACACCTTACATTGCGGACCTGAAACCCAGTGGTAAATATCTGTTCGAGGACCTGCATGATGCAGGGGGAATTCCCGGGGTAATGAAGTTTTTGCTGAAAGAGGGATATCTCGACGGCAATTGCCTGACTGTTACCGGGAATACACTGGGAGAGAACCTGGAGGAAATTGCAGAGCTTAAAAAAGGCCAGCAGATCATCAAACCAATTGCCGATCCCATCAAAAAACAGGGACACATACAGGTCCTCTATGGTAACCTGGCAGAAAAAGGCGCGGTGGCAAAAATTACAGGTAAAGAGGGTGAACTTTTCACAGGTCCGGCAAGGGTCTTTGAAGATGAATTTGAGGCAGTGAAAAGCATTCAGACGAAAGTTAAAAAGGGGGATGTGATCGTTATCAGGTATGCCGGGCCGAAGGGCGCACCAGGTATGCCTGAGATGCTGAAACCCACAAGCGTGGTGATGGGCGCAGGTTTAAGCAAGGATGTTGCCTTAATTACCGATGGCAGGTTTTCAGGCGGCTCCCACGGTTTCGTGGTGGGACACATTACTCCTGAAGCATCTGAAGGCGGCTTAATCGGACTACTGCAGGATGGGGATATGATTACCATCGATGCCGTTAATAACCGCCTGGAAGTTGATCTTAGCGATACGGAAATCGCAGCAAGGAGAAAAGCATGGAAAAAGCCGCCCTACAAGGCGACTTCCGGTATGCTGAAAAAATATATCCAATTGGTATCCACAGCCTCCGAGGGTTGTACTACCGATTAAAACGGATTAAACAGGCATCCGCTCATGCAATTCTCAGGTCCCCGGATGTGGGGTGATGTTAAGAACCTGCAGGATCAATAAACATCAGGAAAATTTCAAAGAATCCCTTCCCGTAGGTATGGTTTTAATATTATTCATGGTATTTTTACCCTCTATTCTTAAAAAAAAGGAAATGATAAGTAAGCGTTTCATTGGGAAAGGGATCATTACAGTTGCCCTTGCATTGCTCTCCTTCAATGGGGAAAGTTGTACAATTATCGCCGTTGGCAAAGGTGCCTCAGCAGATGGCTCCGTGATGATATCACATACCGATTGTGGTGCCGATTGCAGGATACAGGTAATTCCTTCAAAAATGTATAAGAAAGGTGCCCTGGCCGATGTACATTGGGGTATCCAGGATATCCACAGGCCGCTGGATGACATGGGGGATGTATTGGGAACCATTCCCCAGGCAATGAGGACCTACAAATATTTCCATTCTGCTTACCCGCACATGAATGAACACCAGCTCGCAATTGCCGAGAGTACCACGAGTCAGCGCAAGGAGATGATGGTCGATATGGAGGTCTGCAAACAGATTATGACCGTGGAGCAGGCACAGGTATTTGCCCTTCAACGTTGTAAGAAATCAAAGGATGCAGTAAAACTGATCGGGGAACTCATGAGCCGGTATGGGTTCCTCCCTTCTTGTGTTGGTGAATCGGAAACCCTGGTAATTGGCGATACGGAGGAGATCTGGGTCATTGAAATTTTCAGCGTGGGATCAGACTGGGACCCTGAGAGCGGTAATCCGGGCGCCGTATGGGTAGCGCAACGCATACCGGATGATCATGCACTCGCAGTAGCAAACTGGAGCATTATCAAGGAGGTGGATGAAAAGGATAAAAACAACTTCATGTTCTCCTCCAATTATAAATCATACGCCATAGAAAACGGCTGGTATGATCCGGCTGGCTCCAAACCATTTATACTGCAGGATGTATACTGTCCGACACCCCGTGAATGGGCCACCAACAGGCTGTGGTTATTCTACAGTACCTACGCACCCAATTATACAGACTGGCCCGAGAGAAACCTGGAAGATGGCCACATGATGGGGTACAATCAGTACATTCAGTATGTTGAACCGCTCTCCTTGTACCCTGTTTCAGTGAAAGTTGAAAAAAAGATCACCCTGCAGGATGTGATGGCGTTTCAACGTTCCACTTTTGAAGGAACAATTTACGATATGACAGAGGACCACGACTGGTATGTACCCGATGGTAAAGGGGGAATGAAGAAAAGTCCGCTGGCCACCCCGTTTCCTTCAAAGGATATGCGGGAACTTCTGGATATTAACAACCGGAGGATGGTAGCACGTCCCATGGGGTATTACGGAATGATCGCCCAACTCCGCGACTGGTATCCCGATCCCATCGGAGGTATATATTGGGTATTCCTCGATAATGCCTATACCAGTCCCTATGTACCCATATATGCAGGTACAGAAAAAATTGCCGAGTGTTACCAAAATTTCGACCCCACTACCTACAATCGCGAATCGGCCGCATGGGCCATCGACTTCGTGGATAACCTGCTCTACCTGAAATGGCAGGATATGATCAAAGATGTTTGGGCGGTAAGGAACCCCTTTGAACAACGGCTGTTCGATGAACAGGACAAGATAGACAAGCAGGCGCTGGAACTATACCGGAAGGATCCGCAAAAGGCCCTTGAATACCTGACCAGCTACACCATCAAAAACATGGAGGAGGTACTGGAAATGTACAACCGGTTACACGATGAACTGATCGTGAAATACACAAACAGCAGGTGAAAGCGGACCAGGGCCCAATTATTCCGTTATATTTTTCACAAATAAAATATGTTGTGTATATTTGAATCTGCAGGTAACGTAAAAAATTTGCTGCATGGTTCAACGGCGCCTCTTTCAATTTTTTACACCACCCGGCAAATGGAAACTGCCGGTAATTATTTTGCTTGGAATCTTCTTCGGCCTGGGTGCATTCGTTTTTCACATCGCTCATGTACCATCTTACCTGTCCGACAAACCGGAAACCTGTACTAACTGCCATATCATGGCACCGCAATATGCTACCTGGTCGCACAGTTCCCACAGGGAACACACCAACTGCAACGATTGCCATGTTCCACATAACAATGCACTGAATAAATACTATTTCAAGGCAAAGGACGGACTCCGCCATGCAACGATCTTCACTTTGCGACGCGAACCCCAGGTAATATTTATCAAGCACGAGGGTAAAGCGGCTGTGCAGGAGAACTGCATCAGGTGTCACTCCACACTGATTACCGACAGTAAACTCCTGGCAAGAACTGATCAAATGCACGAACAACGTACAGGCAGGGATTGCCTTGATTGTCACAGGGAGGTACCCCATGGAAGGGTCAACAGCCTTTCCAGCACGCCAAATGCAAGGGTGCCATTGCTGCCAAGTCCTGTGCCCGACTGGATGAAAAGATTAACCAAATAAGAGATACCGATGAAAACCCTCAAAATGCAAATACAGGAAAAACCATGGCTTGCCTGGATCGTGTTTTTTCTGACCATAGCCGTAGTATTTATACTCGGATTACTGGCATCGGCCATAGTAGAACGCAGGGCCGAATCAGTCTTCGCGTATACACCCCAGGTAGAATATGGACAATTTGAGCCACGAAACGAAGTGTGGGGTGAGAACTTTCCGCGGAATTACCAGTCTTATCTTAAAACATCAGAAACCGGTTTCAGGTCCAGGTACAATGGGTCGCAGATGATCGACATGCTGGAAGTAGATCCGCGAATGGTGATATTGTGGGCCGGGTATGGATTTTCAAAAGATTATAACCAGGGAAGAGGACATTATTACGCTGTTGATGATATCAGGAACACCCTCCGTACCGGAGCACCGGTTTCAGGGAAACAAAGTCCCATGCCAAACACATGCTGGACCTGTAAAAGTCCGGATGTCCCACGACTGATGAACGACCTGATAGAAGAACATGGTGATTTTCAGGCCGGTGTGGCGGCATTTTATGCCGGTACCTGGGAAACCAATGGCGAGGAGGTGCTTCACCCGATTGGCTGTGCCGATTGCCACGATGCAGAGACGATGAATCTCAGGATATCAAGGCCTGCACTCCTGGAGGCATTTGAACGCATCGGCAAGGATATCTCCAGGGTCAGTCACCAGGAGATGCGTTCACTGGTTTGTGCTCAGTGTCATGTGGAGTATTATTTTAATGAAAAGGTCGTTCCTGGTTCCCCGTATCTCACATTACCGTGGGACAATGGTTTTTCTGCAGAGGCGATGGAGACATATTATGATGCTATTGAATTCAGCGACTGGACGCATCAGATCAGTAAAGCACCCATGCTGAAAGCGCAACATCCGGGTTACGAGATATTTTTGACAGGTATTCACGCAGAACGCGGTGTATCATGTGCCGATTGTCACATGCCCTATATGAGTGAAGGTGGGCTGAAATTTACGGATCACCATATTCAGAGCCCGCTTAATAATATTTCAGCCTCCTGCCAGGTATGCCACCGTGAAGAGGCTGCAACACTGATCGGGAATGTGTACAAAAGGCAGGATCAGATTATCGAAAACCGCGACGAATTGGAACGGATCCTTGTGCGTGCACATGTGGAAGCGGGAAAAGCATGGGAACTGGGTGCTACGGAAGATCACATGGAGAAGATACTCATGGATATCAGGCATGCACAATGGCGGTGGGATTATGCTGCCGCAAGTCATGGGGGCTCCTTCCACTCCCCTGTGGAAACGGGACGCATCATCTCTTCAGGAATTACCATTGCGCAGGAAGCGAGAATAAAACTGGCCAGGGTGCTTGCTGAATTCGGATTAAACGAAGAGATCCCCTACCCCGACATCTCCACCAAAGCTCATGCACAAGCATATATCGGCCTGGATATGGAACTGTTGAATCAGGAAAAAAAGGAGTTTCTGGAGACAAGGGTTGTTACGTGGATAAAATCAGCAAATAACGCTAATTAATGGCTGTACAGAATGTTCGAGATCATCGTATGAGCCACCCTATTTCCCTTCATATACCCTTACATAATCCACCAGAAATTTCACCGGCAGTGCTGTCATATCCACACCCTGGCTTCCACCCCAGCCGCCCCCGAAGGCGAGGTTGATCAACAGGTAATGGGGCTCGTTAAAAGGCCAGGTGTCGGGATCGTCCAGCAAATCGTTTTCATAGGTCAGGTACAATGAATCATCGTAAAAGAAATCAAGATGGCCCTCGTACCAGTTCATGGCATATACATGAAAATCCTGCCACGGTTCACCCGCATTTATGGAGTTACCCTTGCCATTGCCCTTCACATGATTGTATGCTTTGGTATGGACATTGGCATGGATGATGGCCGGATCGTAACCCACATGCTCCATTATATCCAGTTCACCGCATGCCGGCCAGCCCACTTCGCTGATATTATTTCCCAATAACCAGATGGCCGGCCATGTTCCCAGTGCTGAAGGAATCTTCGCCCGGACCTCTACCCTGCCGTAACGAATATCTTTCTTTCCTTTAGTAATTATAGCGGCAGAAGTGATGGTGCTGTCCTCCTCCATCCGGCACTCGATCACACAAACACCATCTTCCACACGCACATTGGCAGGTAAATTAGTGTACTTCTGTAGTTCGTTGTTCCTTACGTAGCCGGTTTCATAACCCCAGAGCGAATCTGCCGGTGCACCGGAGTAATCAAATTCGTCCGACCAGGCCAGCTCCCATTGTTCGTTATCCTTTTGAGCACATTGGACCAGCATCAGGGAGACTGCAGTTAGCAATAACAGGTTTTTGATCATGTTGTTGAGTTTAGTTGTGAGCCCTATAATACAAAAAAAATGTGGAACGGGGTCTCTGTGGAGCAATATAGTCTGTAATAAAGTGTCCATTCATAAAAATTTACATGAACAGAATCAGATGGTTAAATTACAATCTACATA
>JBBDIE010000008.1:0-8706 GCA_040880545.1 Bacteroidales bacterium
AAGCAAGATCCATATCAAGCGCATTAACAGTTTCAGAAATATTCAATTTCAAACCCGTACCCGTTTCTACTGGATTCATGCACCAGTTGTGGATTGATGTAGAATCGGAAGAACATTCACCCTCCTGAATCCTATGATCTCATTAAAGATATGTTTTGTGATAAATTGATTTTATAGAGCAGTTTTTATAAATTTAGGGAAACCAATGAACCTTTCACAATGAAATTCATCTTAATCACACTTATCACAGCCACTACTTCAATAAATTCTTTCGCGCAGGATAAAATATTGAAAAATGATAATACTGTAGTCGAGGGTATAGTTTTAAAAGTGGATGCAACAAATATTGAAGTCAATCCAGTTGGTAGCAAACCGTTTCTAATAGTCCCACGTGCTGATGCAAAATTGATAATTTACGATGATAATACTGTAGTGCTATTTGAAAAGGAGAATCCTTATTTAGAGGAAATGCGACTAAGAATGGAGGCTGCCGCATTTATGATTAAATTGGGTCTGGACAATATGGAGGGTAAAGAAAGAGATTCAATTTTTGATGAGGAGGAAGAAAATATTTATGATTATAAAAGTAGTTTGGGTGACGGCCCCTCTTATGGCCTTGGAAGCCGGAAGGCTGTAGGTCAGTTGCCCCGACCGGATATTTCAAACTGCAATGTAACCAGCAGAATTGTGGTAACTATAGAGGTTCAAGTTGACCGTTCAGGAAATGTTATATCGGCCGCTGTGAAATCTGCAACATTTGCCGACAACTGTATCTGGAACGTGGTGATGGATACCGCAAGAAAAACCAAATTCACTAGCGATCAGAATGCCGCTTTCAGACAGACCGGTTGGATTAAATATACCATGGAGCCATAATAGGGTATTCAAATCATGGTAGTGTAAAGAATTTTGTGTAAACCTTGCGTAGCTGCGTAATGGTATAAGCACTCTGGAAACAAGTATTCATTCACAAAGGCACCTATGGTACAGAATACTCCATTAAAATTTGGATTACATGCAAACCCAAAGTTTTTGAGTAAATTTATCCCCCATGTTTTATGAATTTCATTCACAGGTATGAATCCAAATAAAATTGCTACGAAAAACAAACTCGAGGAGGGACTGCTCTTTAAAATCTCACCTTTTAAGGAGGTGATAAAAAAGACCCGTCCGCATAAACACGACGAATATTTCGAACTCATTTTTCTGAAAGAAGGAGAAGGATTTCACACCATTGAAGAGGAGAATTTTGTAGTGAACGCGCCTGAATTATATCTACTGAAACCGGGACAGCTGCATTTCTGGCAATTTACTGCCATCCCCAAAGGTTTTGTTATTATGTTCAAAGAATCGGAATTCGATTCTTTAACAGAAAATGATCTGACAGAATTTTACCGTTTACTGAGCCTGAATGCACGGATTGGTTTTACCGGACAAACCTATCCTGAAAACTTATTGCAGGAAATCTTTGCTGAATTCAAACTCAACAGATCTTATTCCAGGCCAATTATTCATGGATTGCTGAAAGCGCTGTTTGGAAAATTGTTGTGCCTGACAGAATATGGCATTCAAAAGCCGGTTGCTTCCCTTTCACTGTATGACAATTTTCAGCAACTGCTTGCCACGGAGTGCCCCCGTCTGCACAAAGTGAGTGAATTTGCCGGGTTGCTGCACACCACCCCGCAAAACCTCAATGCCACCTGCCGGAAACGGGCAAATAAAAGCGCTGGAGAGCTGATTTCAGAGCGGATTTTACTCGAGGCGAAAAGGTACATTTTGCATACCGACAGCACCGTGAATGAAATTGCCGAACTGCTTTCCTTTTCCGATGCTTCCAACTTTGTCAAATTTTTCAAAAAAGCTGCAAAAACAACTCCGGTGCAGTTTAGGGCGAATTATTTTCAATAATACCATTTTATCATCAATTAGTACCACCGTTATTTAATCATCCGTGTTTAGTTTTGAAAAATTCAACACCCAACACAGTTGAAATTAATTGTCCGGTGCCGTATCATGTTTATGTGCATGTTACTTTTTGTATGCAGTGGCAAATAATGAAAACAAACCAACGGTCCACCAATCTCCATGATGTAGATAAATGGAAATAATAATTATTACAGTTGCAGCTTTTTTTACAGCCATCCTTACCTTTTTTTCGGGGTTCGGACTGGGAACCATTTTAATGCCGGTTTTTGCACTGTTCTTTCCGGTTGATATTGCTATTGCCTTAACCGGTGTGGTACACTTTGCCAACAATATTTTTAAAATGGTACTGGTGGGAAAAATGGCCAGCAAACAGGTGCTCATCCGTTTTGGCATTCCGGCCATCCTGGCATCTTTTGCAGGTGCCTGGGTTTTGCTGCGGATTGCCGGACTTCCTTCGATTTATGAATATCAATTGTGGGGGAATACTTTCGGAATTACCCCGGTGAAACTTATCATTGCACTGTTGTTGCTGTTCTTCTCCCTGCTGGAGGTTTTGCCGGTTTTGCAGAAAATTAAGTTTGGCGGAAACAGGCTGATTCTCGGCGGCGTATTGAGTGGTTTTTTTGGTGGCCTGGCAGGAATTCAGGGCGCTTTTCGCAGCGCATTTCTTATAAAAAGCGGGCTTTCAAAAGAGGCATTTATCGCTACCGGTGTTATCATAGCCGCGTTAGTGGACATCACGCGGTTGTCGGTTTACGCATCGCGGTTCTCATCTTATGGTTTATCAGAGAACGTGGTTTTGCTTGTAGCTGCCACCTTAGCTGCTATTGCAGGTGCTTATACAGGGAAAAAGCTTCTGAAAAAAGTGACATTCCGTACCGTGCAGCTTCTGGTTGCTACTATGCTGATTATTATTTCCGTCGGGCTGGGAATGGGAGTTATTTAAAAGGTAACAATATAAAAAAATGAAAAACAAAAAAATCGGACAATATGCTTAAAACAATGAACCGTTCATGGTGAACCTGCTGGTATCGGCTTTACGCACCCCCGTTATTGCCGGAGATGGACAGGTAAAAATTCATATATCCTGCATAAATATTTGCAGGCGCAAAAATCAATTGTTTATTAAAATCTAATTGAGAATTCATGAAAGAAAAAGCAACTTTCCGGCCGGTAAAATTTGGTCCCAAACCATACATTCTGATCTTTTTATCCATATTTTATGCGGGATTATCATTCGGACAATCTGATTTACGATCGCTATTGTTGTTGGCTGAAGAAAATCACCCGCTTATTGCAGCCAGGCAGGCCGAGGCCGAAGCAGCCCAGGTAAATATAGCCCTCGAAAAAAACACCCTGCTTCCTTCGCTGGATGCAGCTTATCAGGTCAATTATTCTACCTATAACAACATCACGGGCATGAGTTACCCGGGAACGTTTCTGCCAATTAGCGGGCCACCGTCTACGGATAATTTTAATAATCCCGTTCCAGGCTCAGCAGTCAGTGTACTTCTGAAATGGTCGCCGTTGACTTTTGGCCAGCGCTCTGCGGCTGTTGAATACAACAGGAAATTGTACGAAAAGCAACTGGCAGACATTGAAGATGAAGTACTCAGGCTGAAGTTCAGGGTGGCATTTCTCTACCTTGAAATGACTACCACCAAAGAACTTATGGGAGTTTTTCGAAATAACATCGAAAGGAATGAATTTAACCTGACCCAGGTCTCTGCGCTTGTCAAGGCTGGTCTTGGTCCCGGGGTTGACAGTCTTAGGTTTAAAGGCGAATTGTCAAAAGCACGAACGGAATTGTTCCGGTATGAAAATCTGTTTGAAACACAGGTGCAGGAACTGAGGGAATTGCTGGTTTCAGATACTTTTCAGGATATTGAAATGCATGATTTTTATATGGAAAACCTTCCTTCTGAACCAAAAATATTAGATGATGCATCAGGGAACCCGGTACTTAAAATGGCCCGTTTTGAACTGGAGGCCAGTCAGGCCCGGTTAACTCAAATCAGCCGTTCGTGGACCCCGAGGCTTGAATTTTGGGGAACCACCTATGCCCGTGGTTCGGGAATTGCTTTCGACGGGACGGTTAACAAAGCAGATGGTTGGTCGTTCAGCCGATACAATTACGGTGTGGGAGTGCAGCTTGCTTTTCCAATTCTTGATTTACCAAACGTTCAGTTAAGAACCAACAAACAGAAGGCTGTTGTCAGGTCGTATGAAAATTATTTCAGGCAAACACAAATAGCCCTGACCAAAGAAGAGGCCGTTGCGCTGAGTGATTTAAAAACCTCGTTGTTGATTGCTGCCGAAGTGCCTGTGGAATACGAAGCCAGCGAAGCGGCTTTTCGTGCCATTCAATCACGCTACGCTGCCGGATTGATCGATTATTCCGAACTGATTCAGGCACAATACGATCTGCTTCACGCCGAAGCCGGACTAAAAAATGCCTTTATTTCCTCCTGGAAGTCTTTATTAAAAATGGCCGTTATCCGGGGCGATGTAAATATATTCCTAAATCAAATTCAACACTGAAATGAAGAAGTTAATTGAAGGAGCGCTAAGGAAACCCATTACCGTTATGGTGGCTGTGCTGGCCATCGCATTTTTCGCTTTTCTGTCCATCTTGAAAATGAAGGTGGACATTTTTCCAACATTCGGGTTGCCTACAATCTACGTGGCTCAGCCTTACGGCGGTTTATCGCCCGAACAGATGGAGTCGTTTGTAACCGGATACTACGAGTATCATTTTCTTTATGTTACCGGAGTTAAATCAGTGGAATCGCGTTCCGTTCAGGGAAATGCACTGATAAAAATTATATTCCACGAAGGTACCGACATGAGTCAGGCAGCAGCCGAAGTGGTAGGTTATGTAAACCGTTCGCGGTCATTTATGCCACCTGGAACGGTACCACCCTTTATCACCCGTTTCGATGCAGGTAGTGTGCCGGTGGGACAACTTGTATTTTCATCACAAACCCGTACACTGGGTGAAATTGCCGACCTGGCCCTGTTTCGGGTACGGCCGATGTTTTCCACCCTTCCGGGAGTATCGGCACCACCTCCGTTTGGCGGCAGCGCCAAAACCGTTATTGTAAAAGTGGACCCTGAAAAGGTGAAGCGTTACAATTATACCCCCGATGAAATTGTGCAGGCACTGGCCGAATTCAATTCCATATCTCCGGCCGGAAACCTGCGCATGGGCGATGAAATGCTCATCACTCCGCAAAATACAGTAGTGGAAGATGTAAAGGATCTGGAAAATATTCCGCTTAAATTAGGGAAGGGTGCCTCGGTTTACCTGCGCGATTTGGCAACCGTTGAAATCGGTGCAGATGTTACCACAGGTTATGCCCTGGTAAACGGAGCCCGGTCGGTTTATATCCAGGTAACCAAACGGGCCGATGCCTCTACCTGGGAGGTGGTGAAAAACGTAAAAAGGGCACTGCCCGATATGCAGGCCTCTGTTCCTGAAGATATTGAAGTGTCCTATGAATTCGACCAGTCGGGTTATGTGATGAATTCGCTGAAAAATCTGATGTTCGAAGGAGGCTTGGGAGCAATTCTTACCGGGCTTATGGTCCTTTTGTTCCTTGGCGACCGCCGTGGTGCGCTTATCGTTGTGCTAACGATTCCCATTGCATTGCTTTCCAGTGTTATCTTTTTGAATATGATTGGGCAGACCATCAACATTATGACGCTGGGTGGTTTGGCTCTTTCTGTTGGCATTCTTGTGGATGAAGCGACGGTGACCATCGAAAACATTCACCGGCACATGGAAATGGGAAAAGCCAAGGCCAAGGCGATTCTGGATGGTTGTAAAGAAATTGTGACACCCAAGTTGCTTATTCTTTTCAGTATTCTGGCGGTGTTTGTGCCGGCATTGTTTATGTCGGGCGTACCGCGTGGTATGTTTCTGCCCATGTCTCTTGCTGTTGGATTCGCCATGATTGCCTCATTTTTGCTTTCCATGACATTTGTTCCTGTGATGGCCGTGTGGATTATGAAACACCTGAAACATGAAGAAAATGAAACCAGCCGTTTTGGAAGATTCAAAAAGCGGTATCTTGGTTTAATTCGGGAATTGACCAAAAGAGGCCGGCTTAGCCTGGCTGTTTATTTTATTCTTGTAGCAAGCCTGGTTACAGCGGGTTTCTACTTCATCGGGGTGGATATTTTCCCTAAGGTGGATGCAGGCCAGACCCAGGTACGACTGCGTATGGCCACCGGTACACGTGTTGAACGTACAGAAGATGCTACAAAAGAACTTCTGAATATTGCCGAAGAAATAGTGGGTGAAGGAAACATTGAAATCAGTTCGGCATTTATCGGCACCCAGCCGTCAAGTTATCCGGTGAATCTTATTCACCTGTGGACCAGCGGTCCCCATGAAGCCGTTATCCGGATCAACCTTAGCAAAAATGCAGATTATCCCATCGAAAAATTCAAAGAAGAACTGAGAGACCGTTTCAGAAGTGAATTTCCCCATGCCCGGCTTTCATTTGAACCGGGCGATCTGGTTGACCAGGTGATGAACCTCGGTTCTACGAATCCCATTGAGGTTGCTGTTTTGGGAAGAAATCTGGAGTCGTCCCTGGTCATTGCCGAAAAGTTGAAAAATAACCTGGAAGAAGTTCCATTTTTCCGCGATGTGCAAATTACCACACCATTGGATTACCCGGGAATGAAAATTGAAATAGACCGGATAAAAGCCGGTCAGCTGGGATTGACAGTTGATAATATAGCAAAATCAATGGTTGCGGCCACTTCCTCAAGCCGATTTACCAAACCCAACTACTGGAGGGACCCCGTTTCGGGAGTGGCCTACCAGGTACAAGTGGAATATCCGCAACACGAAGTGAATGAACCTCAGGATATTGAGATGATCCCGGTAAGCAATACAGCCGACCGGAAAATTTACCTGCGTGATGTGGCCAGCTGGAACCGGATTACCACACCTGCCGAGTACGACCGGCTGAACCAGCAGCGGTTCATTACACTTACCGCAAATATTCACGATAAAGATCTGGGATCGGCTGTAAAAGAACTCGACAAAGCCATAACCGGTTTAGGCAAATTGCCCGCAGGTGTGAATGTGTTAAAAAGAGGTCAGGTCGACTTACTGAATCAGACCACCTCCGAACTGCAACTGGGATTGTTAATTGCGATCATTGTAATTTTTCTGATGCTTTCAGCCAGCTTTCAGTCTTTTAAAGTGGCGCTGGCAACTGTTTCTATTCTCCCGGCAGTGGTAGGTGGCTCAATTCTACTGTTGCTGCTTACCGGGCACAGCCTCAATATTCAGTCTTACATGGGTGCAATTATGGCTGTTGGGGTGGCTGTTGCCAACTCAATTCTGTATGTTACCAATGCCGAAGATTTGCGGGAACAGGGCGACAGACAATCATTTTTCAGCGCTTCGGCAAACCGGCTTCGGCCAATTATGATGACCAGTTTTGCCATGATTGCCGGTATGACACCCATGGCACTTGGGCTGGGAGAAGGAGGCGACCAGATTGCCCCGCTGGGAGTAGCGGTAATTGGCGGACTGATTTTCTCTATGTTCAGTACATTGATATTCCTGCCACTCATTTACCGGGCTATGGTTGGAGAACACGTATATGAAAGTGTCTCATTGAATCCGCTCGACAAGCATAGCAAATATTTTGAAAAAAATTAAAATCCAACTATAATGAAACAAATTTTAATCATTCCGGTTATTGCCGCATTATTTTTTATCGCTTCCTGCACATCGAAAGAAAAAAATGAAGGGCAGTCGGTACAAAGTGAAACCCAAAATGCTGAAGATGTAAAAATTGCGTTTATACTGAAAAAGCAGGAGGTTAATTTTTCCTTAAACCTGCCCGCTGAATTGCTGCCTTATGAAAAAGCTGAAATTCATGCGAAAGTGGATGGATTTGTCCAGACTGTTTTCGCCGATATTGGCGACAAAGTTAAAAGAGGTCAGATGCTGGCCCGTCTTGATGCTCCGGAAGTAGCCGCACGACATGCCGAAGCCCGGGCAAAATACAACGAAACGCAAGCCAGGTTTCATGCCAGCCGGGATAAATACTCCCGCATTCAGAATGCCGCCAAACAAGAGGGGGTGATTTCAAAAACTGAAGTTATATATGCAAAAAACCAGATGTTGTCTGACAGTGCAGCCTTAATTTCTGCGGAGGCAACTGTTGATGCTTACAAACAAATGCAGGATTACCTGACTATTCGTGCCCCGTTTAATGGTACCATTACTGCTCGCTTCACAGATGTTGGCCATTATGTGGGAAATGCAGGAGACCAGGCTTTATTTGTACTGGAGAATCCGTCGCGTCTGCGTTTACGGGTGCACGTACCTGAATCACATGTGGAAAATATTCCTTCTGAAGATAATCTGAAGTTTATTGTGGACGCCGTTGACGGGAAAACTTTTCAGGCTAAACTGACACGAAAATCGGGTAGCATAAACCGCGAAACACGCACGGAAATCTGGGAGTATGAGTATGACAACTCAGCCGGTGATTTGAAGCCCGGAATGTATTCCACAACAAATTTACTTTTAACCCGCCCTGATGAATCGTTTGTGGTTCCATTTCCGGCCGTGGTTACCTCCATGGAACGAAAGTTTGTTATCCGCGTAAACAACGACGTGGCCGAATGGGTAGATGTACAGGAGGGAATTTCTATGGAATATGGAAAGGAAATTTTCGGAAACCTAAACCCGGGAGATACGTTACTTTCAAGAGGAAGCGAAGAAATAAAACCCGGAAGCCCGCT
>JBBDIE010000009.1:0-1471 GCA_040880545.1 Bacteroidales bacterium
GGATCATTCCGTACATTGCTACTGCAGCTGAAAACCTTAAATTATCGGAAGTTTCATCAAACGCCTCAAGCCGGTCTGAAACAGGCTGTTCATACAGTACACTTGTCTCTCCATCCGGTTGCTTGTACCGCAGCTTGATGGTCAGCAATTCGTCAGCGTAGTCTACGGATTTTTCTTTCATGCGGTCCTTGTTCCCGTCCAGCTTTTTTGCCGACCGTCCTCCACGAAGCTCCTGACCAATTTTTTCGTCTCCGGTCGACTGGTACTTCAGGGGATCGATATCCACTACATTCCCTCCGGAACCTGCCGGAATGATCTCGTACATGGCCGTTACCGTATGTCCTGCACCCATCTCACCTGCATCTTTGGTATCGTCGTTGAAATCCTCATCATTCAACAACCTGTTTTCGTATCCCACCAAACGGTATCCTTTTACCCTTGCAGGATTGAATTCAATCTGGAACTTTACATCCTTGGCGATGGTGAACAATGTTCCTCCAAATTCACTTACAAATACCTTGTTCGCTTCCTGGATATTATCGATGTAGGCATAATTCCCGTTGCCCTTGTCGGCGATGGTCTCCATCTTGCTGTCCTTATAGTTCCCCATACCAAAACCGAGAACGGTGATAAATATCCCCTTCTCACGCTCCTTTTCGATCAGCCGCTCCATCTCAGCATCACTCGACTGACCAATATTGAAATCACCATCAGTGGCGAGTATGATGCGGTTGTTTCCTTCCTCAATTAAATGTTGTTCTGCGATCTTGTAAGCAAGTTTGAGACCGGCGCCACCAGCTGTGGAACCACCTGCCTCCAAACCGTTCAGCGAAGCAAGGATCTTTTCTTTATTACTTCCCGGAGTGGATTCAAGAACGACACCTGCTGCCCCGGCATAAACCACCATGGCTACACGGTCCTCCGGACGCAACTCCTTAACCAGGAGTCTGAAGGCCGATTTCAGTAAAGGAAGTTTATTGTGTGAACTCATGGAACCTGAAACATCCACCAGGAATACAATATTGGCCGGGGGAAGATTCTCCTTTTCAATATTCTTCCCCTGCAGACCGATCAGCATCAGCTGGTTGTTGCTGTTCCAAGGACAGGTTGATAATTCGGTAGTTACGGTAAAAGGATGATCACCCCCGGGCTGGGGATAATCGTACGTGAAATAGTTGATCATCTCCTCAATCCGTACTGCATCCACCGGGGGTTTCTGTCCCATGTTGATGAACCTGCGCACATTGGAATAGGAGGCCCGGTCGACATCGATCGAGAAAGTGGAGAGCGGGTTGTGCAACACATCCTTGAACCCGTTTTCGTGAATCGTGGCATAACCTTCTGTGTTCCAGTCCTGCTGCTGGTAATTGTAATAACCTCCGGCTCCGGAAGCGATGCCCGGGGCATGCTTTTTATTACTCATCAAATACAGCCGGTTGGCTTTTTGACTGGCCGATGCACGATCCTCCGC
>JBBDIE010000009.1:1571-6247 GCA_040880545.1 Bacteroidales bacterium
ATCAGGGCATATCCGTTTTCATCTTCAACGGTGCCGGTGATCACCCTGGATTGACCGGCCCCCATAAACAGTATGGATAAAAACAGAACTGTGAAAAGTGATGCTATTGTCTTCATGGTAATTAAAATTTGGTTACAGAATCATTTTATTTCAACAACAGGATGCAGCCATTTTAAGGATTCCATAATTTTTTTGAATATTTCTGTGTAAATTGCAAATGAACTCTATGGAAAACACGTTAAAACATTAGTGTTTCATGCCCCTGAAGGTAAGCTGGAAAAAATATAGTGACTGGTCCGATAAAAAGCTCGTTGAAGAATTTCGTACCTCAGGGGATCTGGATCAGTTGGGTACCCTGTATGAAAGATATATGCACCTTGTATATGGTGTATGTCTGAAATATTTCGGGGAGAGGGATGATGCTAAAGATGGGGTATCGTCCATCTTTGAAAAGCTGATCACAGAGTTGCCGAAGCACGAAGTGGAGCAGTTTAAAAGCTGGCTCTACGTGCTTGTGAAAAATTTTTGCCTGATGAAGATCAGGGCCAATAAGAGCAGGACAAGGAAGATGGGGGCCTGGCAAAATGAACAGGAAATATTTGTGGAATCGGGCCAGGAATTGCATCCTCTTGACGAAGACAAAGGTGCACGAGGCAAAATTTTACTGGAATGCATCGAGCGGTTAAAAAAGGAGCAGCAGCAGTGTATCAGACTGTTCTATTTTGATGACAAATCATACAGGGAGATAGCAGTTTCCCTCTCCCTGGAGGAAAAAAAGGTTAAAAGTTTCATCCAGAACGGGAAACGCAATCTGAAGATATGTATAGAAAGTAAAGATGGCAAAAAACGATAAATACGACAAAATAAAGGAGTCTGATTTCTTTGATTATTTCGAAGGGAATTTATCGGGAAGGAAGCGGAATGCCTTTGAGCGTCGCCTGCAGAAGGACCTTTTTGATTCTGATGCAGCCGAAGGATTTTCCATGGTTTCGCGGGAAGAGGCCCGTGAGGACCTTCAGTCGGTTTCCAGGAAGGTCAGACGAAGGATCAGCAAAACAAGAAGAATCACCTGGTACGGTGTGGCCGCTGCGTTGGTATCCATTCTGATCGTAACTACCATATTCCTCAATGTTAGCGATACCAGCATGAACAGGTTCCATACAGCTCCTGAAATGAAGGAGACAGGCAGGGAACAACCGGCAATTCCGCTGGTAACGGAAGAGGATGTTGCAGCGGTTCCGGATGAATCTGGCACCGGGCCGGAGCTGCCTGAGAACCGTGATTCTGAGGGAGTCGTGGCAGGACAACCGGACCGTGCAGCGGAGTTGGGTGCCGGTGCTCCCGGGACCGCGGAGGGAATATTATTTGAAATGGAAGATGCTGACCAGGACCTCGAAATCGTTGAAGAGGAGATGGCTGCAAAAAAGGGTTCTGAGGAGGTTGTTGCGGACGAGGATGACCGGGAGGCAGAGGATCATGCATTCGCCTGGGAGCGTATGGAGGAAGATGCTGAGAGGTTCAGAACTGAACAGGAAAAAAGGTCTGCCAGCAAAGCAATAACGCAGGCACCGGCAACAACCATTGATATTACAGAGGCGGCCACAGGAACCGCTACACCAGGTACTCTGCAGGGCCGGCTGGCCGGGGTAATACGATCGGCGGATGACCTGGAGCCTATTCCGGGAGTAAGCGTGCTGGTAAAGGGAACAGATGTGGGAACGGTAACGGACCATGCAGGGAATTTCAGTCTGAATGTGGAAGGTGTGGAAGGAAATACCCTGGTGGCCAGTTTTGTTGGAATGGAACGGGAGGAGATCCCCATCAACGCGGATAAGCAAGTGGAAATCGCCATGATCCCCAGTTCCCAGAGCCTGGATGAGGTTGTGGTTGTTGGATACGGTACATCAGAGAAAACCGCGCTTACAGGTGCCGGTACAACATTGCATATGGACAACACGGTTTCCGAATTCAGCTATGCTACCCCGGAGATGGGCATTGCAGCATACAAACAATACATTGATTCTAACCTTATCTACCCACCGGATGCTGCATCAACAGAAGATGCAGTAGTGGTGCTGAAATTCTCGGTGTCGCCCGAAGGCCGTCCGCAAAACTTCACCATCATCCGCTCCCCTTCCGAATCCTTCTCCAATGAGTCGATCAGGGTCATTAAAAACGGCCCCGACTGGACCCCCGCCTCCAGGGATGGTAATTATACCGGTGATACCATGCGGTTAAGGGTGGTGTTTGAAATTGACTGACCCGGAGACAGGGACTTATGAGCCAATGTTTTTTTACTGGCCACCTCCTTCAAAGCCTCCCTCATCGCCGCCGCCTTCAAAACCATCACCGTTGTTATTTCTGAAATTGTTAATCCGGAAAGTGAGATTCAGCATAACAATGGGAGCCTTATGTTTGTACAGGCGATAGGAGTAGAAATCACTTGCTTCAATTTCCGATTCATGTCTGTCGGTTCTGAAAATATCTCTTACCTGCAAGGTGAGAATAAGTTTATTCTGCAGAAATGATTGCCTGATGGCTCCGTCAATCTCGAAACTGGCTGATTCGGTTTCCTGTGCCTCAATTTCCTGGCTGTCGTATTCAGGATTGATCTGTATGCGGGTTGTTTCGGTAATTTTAAATATATTGTTCCATTCCACGGACCAGGTAAAACTCTCCCTGTCAAGCGGTTCTCCATTAATATCCCCCTTTACGCGGTAATTGTAAAAATTACCTGAAAAATCTGATTCCCACCAGTCAAAAAGATCCAGGCTCAACATTATTTCAGAACCAAGTGCATAATCTGTACCCACATTGGCATACGTTGAGAGCATGATATTATCCCTGTATACCTCTCTTATGCGCTCAATCTTATTATCCGTAACACGGTAATACAATTCGGCAGATAGAAAATCTGTTTCGTTCAGCGATCTTTGATAACTGATTTCATAGGAGTCTATGTACTCAGGCTGAAGGTCCGGTTCACCTCTTCTTACATTATAAGCATCACTCCAGGTAATAAATGGTTCCAGGTACCAGCCCCTGGGCCTGTCGATCCGTTTGGAATAACTTGCCATGAATTGATTTTTATCTCCGGGTTGATAAGAGAGATGGATGGTGGGGAAATAGTCCCACCGGTCGATGGTAAACTGACCCTGCTCTTTCATGTTTATATCCCTGAAGGTATATTCCCCTCGCAGGCCCAGCTGATATCCCAGATTACTGTATTCACCTTTCATAAGTCCGTAGAGGGCATGGATATCTCGCTTGTAGCTGACATCATGGCTGAAATTATCCTGGAACAGAAATTCATCATCAGCGGGATCATAGAAATAGAGTCCATTTGATTCATTTGACAGATCCTTGCTTCCCTGGGCACCGGCTTCAATATTAAAAGCTCGTGTGAAGGGTTGTTCGTAATTAACGCGGTATTCAAAACCGGATGAGGGTCCAATCTCGGTTGAAAGTTGGCCATCGGCCCGTTCACCGTCTGGGTTAAGCAGAAAATTGATAGATTCTTCGTTTCCTTCCCGCATGTATATCATCATATTTACATCAAGCCGGTGCTCCCTGTCATCCTCCAAATCGGCCCCGTTAAAATTATGAGTGTACTCACCATTCAGAGAATAGTAGTTTCCGCTTCGTACCCCTTCCTCGAAATTGGTAAACGCATTTTTAACCGGGTCATAACTGCTCCATTGTTCATAATTGACCGTGGATGAGCCCATCCAGGACCTGTAACCGTATCTTCCACTCAGGCTGATGACGTTTTTATCGTCCGGGAACCACTCTATGCCTGCCCGGCCGCTGTATCGGTTATATGCCCTGTTGTAGTTCCCTTCGGAGTCGAGATAGGAGATGGTATCACCGCGGTATGTCTCCTGCCTTCTTTCAACAGAACCGGGGTAGTTCCTCTCATTATAATCACCACCCAGGTAATAATTGAATTTTTCAGTTCGATAATTTAACAGGAAATCCCCTCCATACTTATCATCCAATCCCACATCCGCATGCACAAGTCCGCTTAAGCCTGTAATGGTACGTTTTGTTGTGATAATGTTAATAATACCCCCAGTCCCTTCGGGGTCAAATTTAGCGGACGGATTGGTGATGATCTCGATGTCCTTGATCATACCGGCCGGAAATTGCTGCAGTGCTTCACTTCCCTCAAGCACAGAGGGCCGGCCATCGATTAAAACGGTGAAATTACTGTTTCCCCTGATAGAAACATTGTCTTCTATATCCACATCAATGGAAGGCACATTCTTCAATATATCTACCGCAGTTCCCGAAAGTGCGGTATACTGGTCCGCAACATGAACTACTTTTCTGTCAATTTTATATTCGATAGATCTTTTATTGGCTTCAATGGATACCTCCCCGATATCAACCGATGAGCCGTGCAATTCTATTATTCCAAGTTCAATGGAGGGATTATCACGACTCAGTATGATGTCCGTAAAATAAGCTTCGTAGCCTATGAAATTTATTCTGAGAATATAGTTACCTGGTTTTTCGGCAGGCACAGTGAACTTACCCTGACGGTCTGTAATTATTCCATTTAAAAGGGTACTATCGGAACCGGTAAGTAAAGAGACGGTTGCGTATTGCATGGGAGCTTCTGTATCTTTATCTATAACAGTACCGGACACACTGTAACGGACCTCACTGTTGTC
>JBBDIE010000009.1:6347-8669 GCA_040880545.1 Bacteroidales bacterium
GAAGTTATTTGTTTGAAGCAGGATCTTTTTGATATACCAACAGAAAGAGCCACTGTTGGCTATGACATTTACATGATGTTGTGTTTTTGTGGCTTATGTAGCCACTTCAATTCCGGTCCTTTTAATTTCAACAACCGAAGGATTTCCTGAATTAAAGTCATCATGTGAAAATGGGTGTGGATCAATCCCGATTACATCGGGACTGGCCCCCCCGGCATACGGGGACAGTTTTTGCGGACCGCTCAGGGTCCTATTGATCAGGCACCGGTATTTTTCATTTTATCAGTCCAGTTCTTATCCATTTTTTCTAATCTTTTTTTCTTCAAATTTTCATTTAAAATCCAGGTTATCTCCTTATCATGTGTAAGTCGTAATTTCTCAAAAATATTTTTACCAATTTCGGGATAACTGACTATTGCAACACTTAGTCCATATCCTAATCCTTTTTTCAGTACGCTAAACGAATCGCTTTTTCTGTCGGAAATGAATTTAATTGATTCGATAATTTCATTCAATATTTCGAGAACTTTTTTGGCATTATCCCTGTCTTTCAATAATCCTGGCTCACAAAGTCCAGCTACGACAGCACGTTTCTCATAATTACTCCCTTTAATCCAATGTTGAATTCCACGAATTAAATTATCGAAATCCTGTTCACCAATTATTTGCAATCCAAAAGCAACACCTTCTCGTACTCTCCATCTGCGATCATTTGCAAATTTCCTTAGGATGTTAAAATTATCAGGTTTTCCCTTATTTACTAATTTCCCTAAACCTGTCACGCCACACATTGCAACAAATTCTCCCTGAGTATTAGTCGGAGCAATAATCTCATCGAATTTCAAACACGACTTGAAAAAATTCTCATCTCCTAAAACATTCGTAATCTTTAATAGTTCAAGATTTGCTCTTCTTCCAGGAAGTCCTGAATTTTCTTTTAAATAATCAATCCAGTTTTCTGATTTGTTCAAATTGTCAATATGTTGGTTTCGTTCTGTCATGTTTGCTAGTGCCTAACGATTGCGGGCTTCAAATTTATCAAACCGCAACTTTGTCTGAGCGGACTACAGCCCTTGAAATTACAACTATCACGCCTATTTTGTATATACATTGTCAGCGGGTCGTTGTTTTCATTTCCTGGTCAATTTGTATCTCAAGTGAGTTGTCAATTCTGACGGTATAACTTCTGCGATTTCCAGGTCATATTTGTCTTTGTCAATACCCTCAAATAGTCGGATACCGCTTCCTAAAAAAACAGGGGCAATGTGAATAAAAAACTCATCTACAAGTCCTGCATTCATAAATTGTTGGATAGTGTTTGCTCCACCTTGAATTCTTATGTCCATTCCTTTTGCAGATTGTCTTGCTTTTTCCAGGGCACGCTCTATTCCGTCATTTATGAAGTAAAAAGTTGTCGTTCCTTGTTGAATCCAGGGTTCCCGTTTTTCGTGTGTAAGTACATACACATCTGCTTCGTATAAATCTTCTGCCCAAACAACTTCCCCTTCTTCAAACATTCGTTTCCCCATAATGTAAGAACCTGTCCTGGCAAACACATCATCTATTAATTTGCTATCTGCCCCATACTCTTGTCCACCTTCCATTTTGATGTGTTTCCAAAAAGCTTTTTGCTTAAACATCCACGGATGTATTTGTCCTGTAACGCCACCCATAGGATTTTTAGGACTTCTGTTATCTCCTGCGAAAAAACCGTCAAGTGAAATTCCACTGTCAAAGAATATTTTACTCATATTTTTATTTGTGTTTTTGCCTGTTTCTATTATTATTGAAGCTGTCGCTTTTCAATGCCCGCTAACGGTTACATGTAAGAGGCATAGCCGTGACATGCAACTTTAAATGAAGGTTAAAGAATATTTTTCAAACGTTGATCTTGCGGGGGATAAAGGTGGGGCAGGCTATGACATATACATGATGGTATGCCGTCGTGCATTATTTTTCTTCTTCAATTATCTGATCAATCTGGGTTTTATTTTCGGGTAAATAATTTGTTGCAACATCCCAGATTATCTCATAATCTACACCAAAATACTCATGCGATACCCTGTTCCTTAAATAGTGGCTGCAAGAAAACTCCATTTTCTGCGTTACGCTTGTCTGAAAACTCGTCATTTACGATTAGTAAACTCCTCATTTTCAGACTTCGCAAGCCTTGAAAATGAAGTCTTCTTACTAGCCACTGGCAAAAAGACTTAGTTTTCTTTCAAGCACTAAATAGTACATTTCTTTCCAGGGAATATCAGGATACTTTTTCTTTTATTATTTCGCTTAGGTTTTTTGAGGCTTCTCCAATAATTTCAAAAT
>JBBDIE010000010.1:0-24874 GCA_040880545.1 Bacteroidales bacterium
CCATAAATAAGGGCGGCCTTAAATACCGGAACTTTTGCTTGTTCTTCCATTGAATGTTGTTATGTGGGGTTAATTTTCAAGGTATGAATTTAAGGAAAAAGAATGATACCCGGAAAATTATAGGGGCTGTAAATTAGGGTCTGCTGAAAAAGTCTGTAGTGCATCAGATACAAGGAAGCATAGTGAAGCTGTATAAAAAAAGGGCAAGCTACTTATATCGCACCGCTACAACCGTCTACCCTTGCTACCTTCCGGTCCTGGGGGAGTTCAACAGGAGCTGGTCGTATAAGACTTGCCCAGATTGCAAAGGTAGGAAGAATTTGGCTTTAAACAAGCAGAACAGGGAGTAAATGAAGTAATAAATTCCTGGCAGAATTAAAAAAAATGGGAGACAATTTCACTGCCTCCCATTTTCCGTGTATTAAGCATTTTCCGGTCGTAATTTCCTTACAGCGGCTCCGGTCCGCCACAGTTCTGATTCCTTAAGTTCATTTAATTCAGCGTCCAGTTTAACCCTGTAATCTGCCTGGCTATTCGCGTCAATAGAGACCTGGGCCTCCTCTCCAGCCTTGACTCTGCTGTACAATTCAGAAAAAACAGGTTGAACCGCATCCCTGAATTTTTTCCACCAGTCGAGTGCTCCCCGTTGTGCCGTGGTGGAGCAATTGGCGTACATCCAGTCCATTCCATTTTCTGCCACCAGTGGCATCAGGCTTTGGGTAAGCTCTTCAACAGTTTCATTAAAAGCCTCGGAAGGAGTGTGCCCGTTTTCACGGAGTACATTGTACTGTGCTGCAAATAATCCCTGAATGGCCCCCATTAGCGTACCTCTTTCCCCGGTAAGATCGGAATAGACCTCGCTCTTGAAGGAGGTTTCAAACAGGTAACCTGAACCAACAGCGATGCCCAGCGCCACAACGCGGTCATAAGCTTTGCCCGTGGCGTCCTGGAAGATCGCATAACTTGAATTCAAGCCACGGCCCTCAACGAAAAGTCTGCGTAAACTGGTTCCCGATCCTTTGGGAGCAATGAGAATAACATCCACATCGGCGGGAGGAATTATGCCTGTTCTCTCTTTGTATGTTATACCGAACCCATGTGAAAAATAGAGGGCCTTTCCTGCAGTCAGGTATTTTTTTACTGTTGGCCACAAGGAAATCTGACCGGCATCTGATAGCAGGTATTGAATAATGGTAGCCTTTTCACAGGCTTCTTCGATGGAAAACAGGTCCTTTCCTTCCACCCAGCCATCTTTTACTGCTTTATCCCAGGATGCAGAATTTTTACGCTGCCCAATGATCACATTGATGCCATTATCTTTGAGGTTCAATGATTGACCCGGCCCCTGCACTCCGTATCCCAGAACGGCAACAGTTTCATCTTTAAGTACTTCCTTTGCTTTCGAGAGCGGGAATTCGTCCCGTGTTACGACATTCTCTTCAACGCCGCCAAAATTAATTACAGCCATTTTATTATTTTAATTGTAGGTTAATATTTCTTCTTCAGACTCTTTGTGGTGTTGTTCCAGTTCTTTCAGGTAAGAGGTAATCTCCTTGATCTGCTTGGTCAGTGCAATACGGCCTGACCTTGCAAACTGCAGGATGCCGTATGGCTCCAGTTCCCGGAAGAGCTGTTGTGTCTCCAGCTTGTGCCCTGTCTTTTCCACCACGATATATTCAGGTTCGATGGTCAAAACACGGGCGTTGTATTTCCTGATCAGGCTCTCCACATCATCTCCGTGAGCGAAGGCCTTTGTTGGAATTTTGTATAGTGCAATCTCCTGGTATACCAGTTCATCTTCGGTATGGTAAAATGCCTTTAGTATACCAATCTGCTTTTCAATCTGCTTGGTTACTGTTTGAACCATCGGTTCCGTGGTGGTCACAACAATCGTGAACCTGTATATTCCACGAATTTCTGATTCAGAGGTATTCAGACTATCGATACTCAGGTGTCGCCTGGTGAAAATCACCGTGATCCTGTGTAACAGTCCGATCTTGTTCTCTGTAAATATGGTTATGGTATATTCCTTTTTCATCGCTATAATTTTATTTGGTATACATACTTAATCCAGTCGCATTTCTGAAACAGTACCTCCTGCCGGTACCATCGGGAAGATATTACCCTCCTTTTGAACTTTAACCTCAAGCATAAAAGGCCCGTCTACATTCATCAGATCCGTCAGTGCCTTCTTCAGGTTTTTACGCTCTGATACTGAACCTGACGGAACACCAAATCCTTCGGATATCATAAGGAAGTCCGGATTGATCAATTCGGTGGAGGAATAACGTCCCTCGAAGAACAGTTCCTGCCACTGTCTTACCATGCCAAGAAAATCATTGTTTAGCAGGATAACCTTTACCGGTAGTTTGTACTGTGCGATTGTACCGAGTTCCTGAACTGTCATTTGGAACCCGCCATCGCCCACGATTACGAAGATAGGCCTTCCTGGATTTGCCAGGGCAGCGCCCATCCCGGCCGGTATACCAAAGCCCATGGTTCCCAATCCACCGGAAGTGATCCATGAATTTTGTTTCCGGAACTCATAATATCTTGCAGTGGCCATTTGGTGCTGACCCACATCCGTGATCACTATCGCTTCTCCTTTAGTAATTTCAGAAAGTGTACTGATAACCTCACCCATGCGCAAGTTGTCACCTTTGGGGAGGATATCCCTGCTGATCACCTTCTCATATTCAATCTCCTGCAGTTCACTGAATGTTTCGAGCCATTCCTCGTGGGAATTCGATTTAATTTTGGGCAGGAGTAGCTCCAGTGCCTGTTTAGCATCAGAATTAATGGCCACGTCGGTTTTTACATTTTTATCGATCTCAGATGGGTCGATCTCAATGTGTATTATTTTGGCCTGCTTTGCATAGGTTGTCAGGTTACCTGTGACACGGTCGTCAAACCGCATTCCGATGGCAATGAGCAGGTCGCATTTGTTGGTATTTATGTTTGGCGCATAATTTCCATGCATGCCCAACATTCCTGTATAAAGCGGATGATTTACCTTAAATGATGAAAGTCCAAGCAGTGTACTTGCCACGGGCAATCCTGCTTTTTCCACAAAACTAAGGAACTCATTTTCGGCACCCGATATGGTTACTCCCTGTCCTAGAAGTACAAGTGGACGCTGACACTCGTTGATCAGTTCAGCTGCCTTTTCCACATCACTCATGGCTGGTTTCGGCTTGGGCAGATAACTGGTGACCATATTGATCGGCTTATAGACAAAGTCAATCATCTCGATCTGTGCGTTTTTGGTGATATCGAGCAATACCGGCCCTGGCCTGCCCGAGTTAGCAAAGAAAAATGCCTTTGCAACGGCCTCAGGGATCTCCTCAGCGGAAGTTATCTGGTAATTCCATTTTGTGATCGGCATGGAAACACTTACAACATCTGTCTCCTGGAAAGCATCGGAACCAAGAAGGGATGCCCCTACCTGTCCTGTAATGCATACAAGTGGAGTTGAATCCAGCATGGCATCGGCAAGTCCCGTTACAAGATTCGTAGCACCCGGACCTGACGTTGTAAAGCAGATACCCGGCTTTCTCTTCAGGCGGGCATATCCCTGGGCAGCATGAATGGCTCCCTGTTCATGCCTTACCATCACATGCTTCATCCTGTCCTCGTAGTGGTACAATGCATCATACACAGGCATGATTGCACCACCAATATATCCAAAAATAGTATCCACATCCTCTGCAAGCAGTGATTTCATCAGTGCTTCAGCCCCGCTGATCCTTTCAACAGCACTCTTTTTCGTTGCGTCTTTGCTCTTGCTTTTGGCCTTTGTTTTAGTTTCCATGTCTGTATAAATTTAAAGAATTATCCATTTTCAGATGCAATATTGGTATTTTGATTTCATTTTTTAATTAATCACTCTGACAGCTCCTTTATCGGCCGATGTTACCATGGAGGCGTATGCCTGCAAAGCTTTACTGATCAGCCTTTCCCTTATCGGTTGCCACCCCTGTGGTGAGGCATCCATTTTCGCCCTTCTCCTGTCAAGTTCTTCCTTCTCCACCTTCAGGTTTATGGTTCGTTCAGGTATACTTATTTCTATGGTATCCCCGTCCATTACCAAACCAATGGCTCCGCCATCAGCCGCTTCCGGAGATATATGGCCAATGGAAAGCCCTGAAGTTCCACCGGAAAAGCGTCCGTCGGTGATCAGTGCACACTTGTCTCCCAGCTTTTTAGACTTAATATAAGAAGTTGGATAAAGCATTTCCTGCATTCCAGGGCCTCCCTTCGGACCTTCGTACCTTATTACTACAACATTTCCAGGTACAATTCTGTTCTTGAGGATCGCTTCGACGGCTTCATCCTGGGAGTCGAATACCCTGGCCGTCCCGGTAAAGTCCAACACGCTTTTATCAACACCGGTAGTTTTTACCACACAACCATCTTCAGCAATATTCCCAAATAGCACGGCAAGACCGCCGTCTTGCGAGTAAGCATGTTCCATGTCGCGGATACAACCACCTGTCCGGTCTTTGTCCAGTTCCTTAAACCTGGAATTCTGGGATGCCATTTTCAGATTAAATTTTCCGGCGGGTGCAGCCCTGTATATAGTCTCAGCCTCATCCGACTGGTTTGGATTCATAATATCATATTCCCTCATGGCCTCCTCCAATGTTCTGCCATCCACACGGTTAACATCTCCTGATATCAATCCTCCACGGTTAAGCTCTGCCAGTATCCCAAGGATTCCACCGGCCCTGTTTACATCCTCCACATGGTAAGATGAACTGGGTGCCACTTTACATAGAACAGGTGTGGACCTGGAGAGTTCATCCATATCCTTCATTGTGAATTCAACTTCTGCTTCTCTGGCAATTGCCAACAGGTGTAACACGGTATTGGTTGATCCCCCCATGGCTATGTCCAGGGTCATGGCATTTTCAAATGCTTTCCTGGTTGCTATGGACCGCGGCAAGACGGTTTCGTCTCCCTCCTCATAATAGGCAAGGGTGTTTTTTACCAGTTGCCTGGCAGCTTTACGGAAAAGCTCCATCCTGTATGCGTGTGTTGCCACCACCGTTCCATTGCCCGGAAGAGCCAGTCCGATGGCTTCATTCAGACAGTTCATGGAATTGGCGGTAAACATCCCTGAACATGATCCACACGTGGGACACGCCGCTTTTTCCACCCGAAGCATCTTTGCATCACTTACTTCATCATCAACGGCCATGACCATCGAATCTACCAGGTCCAACTTCTGGTCCCCGTCTGACCCGGCTTCCATGGGCCCACCTGATACAAAAATTGTAGGTATATTCAACCGCATAGCAGCCAGGAGCATTCCCGGTGTGATCTTGTCACAATTGCTTATACAAAACAGGGCATCTACCTTGTGTCCCATGGCCATGTATTCAATACTGTCGGCAATCATATCCCTTGATGGTAAAGAGTAGAGCATCCCGTCATGTCCCATGGCTATCCCGTCGTCGATGGCAATAGTGTTGAATTCAGCTGCAAAAAATCCCATGGACTCAATGATAGATTTCACCTCCTGGCCGATATGATGCAGGTGGGCATGACCCGGAACAAACTGGGTGAATGAGTTGGCAATGGCAAATACCGGCTTCCCGATCTGGTCCTCTTGCATGCCATTTGCCCTCCAGAGACTTCTTGCTCCGGCCATCCTTCGACCCTGTGTTGTAGTATGGCTCCTATACGTGTTCTTCATTGAGATTTATTATATAATAGAAAAGCCATCCTCTTTTCTGAGAATGGCTTTTTGTATGTTTATTATAGGCTACACCATTCTCATGCGGGTTGATTCACAAGGACCACCACCAATAGTACGAGAATAATATGTAGACGACTCAGTTTCATGTGCTGTAAAACATGATTCAAAGATAGATATAAAATCAACATCCAAAAACTTTTTAAGAAAAATTTACGCTTTACTTAACAATTCTAAGTGAAATTGGCCTGAAAACACGAAAGTGTAAGGTTTGGGCCCATAGTGGGTCATTACAACCCAATTTTTATCCGTTGCCATCCCCTCACCCAGGCAACGATATCCTGCCGTTCTTTCGCTGTCAGTGCGGGATGGTCCTCATTTGCTGTACCCCATGCAGGCATTTCTGTCCCCGCTCTTCCCATTGTAATTGTGGCCATAAGATGCCCATTGGAGGCTGCACTCAATAATTCCTGGTTGTTCAGCGCGGGGGCCTCAACACCTTCCCCGGATATCCCGTGACATTCGGCACAATGCTGCTGATACAAGGGCCCTCCCCGTTCTGAATCTCCGGGATTTCCACCAACATAAATGTAATCCGGACGTTCCGAAGCCTGCTGCCTCATAAACGAAATGATATTCCCGATATCCTTCTTTGTCAGTCGCTCGGCATTGTATACATCTGTAGTCCATCCAAACATCGCAGTATGCTCTCTGCCAAAAGCAATGGTATTATGGAGGAATTCTTCGGAAGCTACCTCAAGAAATCCTTTATTAATAATGGCCGGTCCGGTTTGTCCCTGTCCGAATTCACCATGACACCTGGAGCACATAAACTGGTACTTCATCCTGCCTTTTACCACATCGCCCGGTTCAACAGATACATTACGGACCTGCGGATCATACCGGTGCCAGGATCTGAGATGCTTTACAATATTATAGAGCTCCTGTTGATCCAGGTTTTTCCAGGACGGCATGGTGGCATTCTCCCGCCCCCTTACCAATGTGTTTAACAGATATTTATTATCGGCGTTCCTCAGTAAATCACGTCTGTTCAGTGCAAGTGCGGTTCCTCCGCTACCCTGACTGCCATGACAGGCTGCGCAATGCTTTTCGAACAGCGCCTCTCCCGCAACTTCATCTGCCTGAAGAAAAAACTTCGCATCATAAACAGCGGTTTGTTCAAAATAGCCGTCACCGATATATGCTTTCAGTGCCAGCAGTTCTTCATTTCTAAACCCCGATACAGCGGGCATCCATGATGCCATCTCGCGCTGGCTCCGGCCATTCAGAAGCGTGAACTCAATAAATTCGGGAGAGGCTACACGTTGAAAATCCTCTCCCAGTATGGCCGGCACACCTGTCTTATAATCCATATAACTCTTGCCTGCCCCATCTTTCCCATGACACCCGGAACATGCCATTGAAAAAGCGCGTTTCCCATCCAGGGAATTCCTGTTACCCTTGAATTCATTGAGTGCCTCCAGGGAAAAATATTCAAATGCGATATCGGGCTTCGCCAGTCCCAGAACAAAGGTTGTAAGTGCATCCAACTCCTCTTCAGGAAGATCGATATTCAGCATCTTTGATCCCGGAGAAACCATCTCCGGATCCTTGAAATGAACTTTTAACCAGTTGGAAATGGATTGTTCTGTTTCAATATTCTGAAAACTGTACTCATGCCGGGTCTTCTCTCCCTGTTCTGTCAGGTCCGGTCCGATGATCCCCCCTACTCCACGTGCCTTATGACAGCCCAGGCAACCTTCATGCTCAAAAATTCTGCGGCCCTCACTGAATATCTCGTTCCCCTCAAAGGTTCGATCCTCATTAAAAATGGTAAGATGACATTTCCCACAGGAGGACTGGATATAAGTTTGCGACAACAAAGGCTGGCCCCAGTGGGTATCCAGATCAATGCCATGTGCCTCCCTCACATTCAGTGCACGTCCCTGACCTCCGTGACAAATGGTACATCCGTATTTATCGGGTGGATGGTTTGTGAAAAAATCACCAGGATGCGTGGTAAATGGCTGAGGAGCATCAGTCATCCGGGGATTGTCGATACCCATGTGACAGGTAATACAACGATCAATCCGTTTGAGATCATCGCTTTCATACTGGTGAATACCTTTTCTGTTATATGAAAGAATCTCGATGCCTGTTGAATCTGACAACTGCTCTGACAAAGCGAAGAATTGTCGTTGTATCTTTCTCCATTCCTGTCCTGGTCCGGACACGATCCATGCAGTAAGCATTAATAGTATCAAAAACGAAGATGCGATGGCAACCGTCCATTGAAAAGCTGATATGTATTTTTTCTCGTTCAAAACTTTCGTTATGACATCCTGTGCATGTGGCTTTGTATTCCTAACTTATAATCAAACTGAATTTTACATTTTTTTTGTTCATGATATTAACTCTCATAATAAAACGCTGATCTCATCTTTTCAAACTATTCCAAATTCCCAGTTTTCCACCCTGAAGCTGATCCCAATCACTGTGAAGATGATCAGGGCAATCAAAGTAACAGTAAATAATGCAATGGCCGCCATGCGGGTTGACCCTGTCCTTTTTTTGATTACGACCGAATAAAGGACAAATAATAATCCAGATATTGTTGCAGGATTTAATAGCATCACAAACCACTGCGATATCCCGGGGATCCAGTCACGCAACCAGCCAAACTCAACCAGTACGAATACCTGCACCAGTACTACCATGAACGAAAAAACAGCTGAGAAAAGAGTGATATTCAATCCTTGCCTGCCCGAAAACCAGATTCCCACATACTGCTCCTCTTTATCCTTATATGGTATAGAAAACAAAAAACAGAGGTACAGCAATGGTATCAACAATCCGCCTGCAAATGCCGAATAGGATACCAGTTCCTGAATACCAAGAAAGTACCATGGCGATTTGGCAGGATTCTCGGGGTGGGTGGGATTGGCCCGCTCAAGTAATGGCGCTTCGATAAAAAAAGCAGACAGCAACAGCAATGCGACAACGGATACAAGAATCGCCAGTTCTACCCACATAACCACGGGCCATGAAAATAATTTTTCCGCTTTTTCATTTTGTTCGTTGACTGCCCGGCTCAAACCACCATCTTTTCTGATTCGCCAGAAATGAACCGCTGTCAGAATCATCATTGTAACCGGAAGGAATATCACATGCAACATAAAAAACCTGGTTAGCGCTGCCTGTCCCACCGTGTCGCCACCAATGAGTAACCGTTGCAGAAATCCTCCCACATCAATCACATGAGTTATCCCCAACAAATCCGTAAGCTCACGGGCAGATGCGGCAATATTTGACCCAATGGTCACTGCCCAGTATGAGAGCTGATCCCATGGGAGCAGATAGCCACTGAAACTCATCATTAATATGAGAACCAACATTACCACACCGATTACCCAGTTCATGCTTCGGCCACCCAGGTAAGAGCCTGTGAAAAAAACCCTTAACATATGCAGAAAAACCAGGATGACCATAGCATTGGAAGCCAGGCGGTGTATATTCCTGATAATGCGGCCACCTGGAACAACGTGTACTATGTCTTTAACTGAATTGTATGCAGATTCAACCGATGGAGTATAATGAAGCATAAGTAGTACGCCGCTAACCAGCATAATCAAAAAAAGAGATCCGAGTATAATACCGAGACCAAATGTGTAGGTTGGTTTCAGGGAATGAGGATGAACTTTGCTGGCATGTATGTGCAGAAAGAAATTCTGCGTGATCCTTCTGATCCTCTCCTTTTTATAATTCGCATGAACTGTATTTTCTTTTATAGTACCGGGGGCGTTTTCCATTTTGCATAGAATTAACTGAGGAAAAATCTCTCCTCAGCCTCTGTTACCGAATCAAGATCGACAAAGATCATTCCATCTGGTGCCTTCCCAACCTTATACCATGACAGCGACCTGGGTGCAGGGCCCGATAATACATTTCCCTCATCGGAATAACAGGAACCGTGGCACGGGCATTCAAATCCATCCATCGTCCGGAGAATTGTACAGCCCAGGTGGGTACAAATACCTGATACAGCCTTAATCGATTCATAGTCCCTGTAAATATAAATCTTTACATCTTTAATGAACGTATAGGTATCCAATGGAAAATCTGACAACTTCCCAATCTTTATAAGCCTGGTCCTGCTCGCATTTTTATGTGCAAACTGCCTTAGAAAGCTAATACCCAGGACTGTCCCAGCTAAAGTAGCCAGGGCAAGGGAAGTCTTCCGGATAAAATGCCTGCGTTCCATAAAACAGAATTATAATAAATAACGCCTTAAAAATAGATAGAATCCTTTTCAATCAGGCCGTTTATAGAATTATAACTTAAATTTGAAATCAATCAAAATTAGCATCATACTGTATGGATAGGATTTTTAAGCTAACGTTACTCACCTCTGTCATGCTATTGTTCGGATCACTAATCTTGTTTACATGCCGAAACAATCCGGGAAGCGACAGGTCGGCTGACGGACCTGATCGTTATTACCCGGAGGCAGAATATGTAGGCAGAGCTTACTGCAAAGAGTGTCATCAAATGGAGCATGAATTATTTCAGCATTCCGATCACGATCTGGCTATGGATCCAGCCACACCTGAAACTGTACTGGGTAATTTCAATAATGTCAGCTTCACAAATTATGGAGTCATATCCAGATTTTTCAGATCAGGAGACGATTTTTACGTACATACCGAAGGACCCGACGGTGTGATGCAGGATTATAAAATCAGCTACACATTTGGTGTCAGACCGCTCCAGCAATATCTCATCGAATTTCCAGACGGCGCATTTCAGTGTCTGCCACTTGCCTGGGATACACGACCGGAATCGGATGGGGGACAAAAATGGTTCCACCTCTACCCTGATGAAAAGATAGCGCACGATGATATATTATACTGGACCAGGACCACACAGAACTGGAATTATATGTGTTCCGAATGTCACTCCACGAACGTCAGGAAGAACTACGATTACAGGACAAAATCCTACAACACTGAATGGGATGAGATCGATGTATCCTGCGAAGCCTGCCACGGCCCGGGATCCGTTCATATCGACTGGGCCAACAGGGTGGATCAGGGATCAAGTCCTGAAATATTTCCCGACATGGGACTGGTTGTCAGGCTCAAAGATACAGATAATGCCACCTGGGTATTTGATCCGGATTCAACCACAGCCCGCAGATCGGTACCCCGTAAAACTGATGCGTTGGTACAGATGTGTGCACGTTGTCACTCCAGGCGATCAGTGATCACTGAAGAGTACTTTCATGGAGGTTCACTGCTTGACACACATTGGCCCTCATTGCTTGAGGAGGGACTCTATTTTGCGGACGGACAGATCCAGGATGAAGTTTATGTATACGGATCGTTCCTCCAGAGCAAAATGCACTCGGCAGGGGTTGTCTGCAATGATTGTCATGAACCGCACAGCGGAAAGGTCTATGTCGACGGGAATGCCTTGTGCTACCGGTGTCATATAGCCCCTGCGTATGGTGGACGTTCACATCATTTCCATGATCCGGCCGGTGAAGGGGCAAGCTGCGTTGAGTGCCACATGCCAGAACGAACCTATATGGTAGTGGATCCCAGAAGGGATCACAGTATCAGAATTCCACGGCCCGATCTGTCCGATAAACTGGGAACGCCGAACGCATGTAATAAATGTCACAGCAACAAGAGTAACCAGTGGGCAGCAGATTACCTGGAAAAGTGGTACGGGGAGGACCTGGTGAACACCAAACATTATGGTGAAACATTCTGGGCGGGCAGGCATTCATATCCTGAAGCTCTCCCTGAGCTGATAAGCCTGGCACAAGAAGAGGGTGCTGCATTAATGGTACGGGCCACAGCGATATCCCTGCTGAACAATTATTCCGATCCTTCCATCATCAATTTGATTGAAAGCACCATTCGGGATAATGACCCGCTCATCAGGTATGCTTCATTAGAGGTGGCCCAAAATATCAATGACCAGTCGGCCGTTAACCTCATTATCAACTGCCTGAATGATTCTACAAAGCTGGTCAGAATTTTCGCCGCAAATGCTCTTTCAGGATTCAACATGGACAACCTCTCTTCGGCGAAAAGGAAACTCTTCGAAAAGAGGCTGGATGAGTACACCGCCTCACTGATGATCAATGCAGATCATCCCGGGACACATGTCAACTTTGGTAATCTCCATCTGAACAGAGGAGACCTGGCAAGGGCCGAGGCGTCATACCTCGAGGCAATTGAAATTGAACCTGGACTTGTTACTGCCTATATCAATCTTGCCGACCTGTACAGGAGAACACAACGTGATAGGGAAGGTGAAAGGATCCTGCTCAGCGCACTGGAAAAATACCCGGACCTCCCGGCGGTAAACTATTCACTTGGATTACTGAAAATACGCAGGGGCGATCAGGCCGGAGCCATGGAATATCTGCAAAAGGCTGCCGAACTGGCGCCTGATATTGCACAGTACAGTTATGTCTATGGAGTGGGCCTAAATTCACAACAGGAACCTGAAAAAGCGCTCTTCTTTTTGGAGTCTGTCCTGGAATACCATCCATACAACCGTGATATACTGTATGTACTGACCACCATCAATATTGAGCAACAGAACCTGTCAAGGGCGAAACATTTTGCCGAAAAACTTGTTGAATACTATCCCGAGGACCAGAATTTTCGTCAGATATTGGATTACCTGAAAAACCAGGGTTTTTAGTAAATTGTCTGGTCAAATGACTCTAATGACAGACGCTTGTATTAAAGGATGGAAGAGAAAAATCGCGTATTAAAAAGCCTGTTTTTTCCGGTAACTTTACTGGTGTTGATATGGGTGATCAAGTTTTTTGAGATCACCATGGAGGTTGACTTTGTTCATGCAGGGGTAATGCCAAGAACGGCCAGGGGATTGCAGGGGATTCTATTCTCCCCTTTGATACATGGGGACTGGAAACACCTTTTTGATAATTCCATCCCGGTTTTCATACTTACATTTGCCCTCTTTTATTTCTACAGGGGGATCTCATATACAATTTTTTTTAGCATATATATTATCGGTGGCATTATCCTGTGGTTTATAGGAAGAGATGCGTACCATATCGGTGCAAGTGGTGTTATTTATGGCCTGGCAAGTTTCCTCTTCCTGAGCGGGGTGATCCGCAGGGTCACCCACCTGATGGCCCTCTCACTTCTCGTTGTATTCCTGTATGGAAGCCTGATCTGGGGTTTACTGCCTTTCGATTATGAAGTTTCGTGGGAGGGACATCTGGGTGGTGCTGTGGTGGGTATAGTACTCGCCTTTCTCTTCCGTGACAAAGGCCCGGAACGAGAGAAACCGAGCTGGGAACTGGAGGAGGAGGAAGCATACGACGAGGAATTAGGAACCGTGAAGGACCTATGATAACTATAACGTCATCAAGCAATCAGCAAATCTTATGACATTATTATTTTTTACTTGCTTATTCATTATATCTTCTGTCCCCGAATCCATTCTTCCTTCAGTATCGAATAAACATGTTCATCCAATACCTCCCCACGCTTTTTTACCGACTTTTTAAATACTGCCTCTTTTTTAAAACCACACTTTTCAAGTACGTGCATGGAGGCCGTGTTCCAGCTGAAGATACCTGCATAGATGCGGGTCCAGGAATATTTCTCAAATCCGAACTTAACAAGTAACCGCACTGCTTCCGTTGTGATCCCTCTTCCCCAGAGTGATTCCGACAGCCAGTATCCGATCTCCGCATTATACCTGTAAACATCTGTCATGCCGTGCAATCCGATTCCACCGCATGCTTCACCGTCAACTTCAATGGCAAATATCAGGTCCCGCTTGTTCTTCAGTACCATGTTAATCCAATCCTTTGCATCTGCCATACTGTAAGGATTTGGAAAGCCATCCCGCATGTTCATGGCTATTTTCTCACTGTTGGCATGTTTCACCAGGCTCTCCTGATCCTCCATTGTCCAGGGTCGCAAATAAAAATTTGAACCTACTATACGTTGCTTCATCAAATTAAATTATCAATGATTGAAATTAATATTTTTTCGCCACAATGGCCAGGGGAGTTGAATGAGAAAAAATTTCTGTTATTTTAGCCGAAAATCGCGATGGCAGTATGATTGTAAAATTATATGAGAAGAATCCGGATCAGAAAATTATCCAGGAAGTGGTGGATCTGCTTGAAAGAGGGGGTGTTATCATATACCCAACAGATACCGTCTACGGTATTGGTTGTGATATTACCAAGGCCAGGGCCGTTGAACGAGTAGCGCGCATCAAAGGAATAAAGCCGGAAAAGGCAAATTTCGCCTTTATATGTTCCGACCTGAGCCATCTATCTGACTTTGCTAAACAGGTGGACAATCATACTTTTAAGTTGATGAAGTCTTACCTGCCCGGACCATATACATTTATCCTGAATGCAAACAGCAATGTGCCAAAACTACTGAAGCAAAATAAAAAAACCGTAGGAATCAGGGTCCCGGATAATAATATAATTCTGGAAATTGTGCGTCATCTGGGGCGCCCCATTCTAACCACATCCCTGAAAGAGGACGATGAGATCCTGGAATATTCCACCGATCCGGAACTGATCCATGAAAAATACAATGAGTTGGTAGATCTGGTTATAGACGGTGGTTATGGCGGTGTGATCCCCTCCACCATCATCGACTGTACCGGCGACGAGCCGGTGCTGGAAAGAGCTGGCCTGGGAGAAGTGGATTAGCTTGTTCTCTGTTGTAATTTTACGACTACCTTACTATCTTGCGTTCTAATCACAATCTGAATATTGGTAACATGAAAAAAACAATTGATGCTTTCCTGGAAGGAAAGGAGATAGCCATTGCGGGAGTATCAACCAACCAGGGAAACTGGGGTCTGATGCTCACCAAAGAATTAAAGAAAAAAGGGTACAGGGTATACCCGGTAAATCCCAGGTATGATGAAATTGAGGGGTTTAAATGCTACCAGACAGTAAAGGAACTGCCGGAAACAGCCGAAAACCTCATCCTGGCCGTGAATCCCGAGAGGGCACAGGAAATAATCGGTCAATGTCCGGGAACCAGTGTAAAGCGTGTTTGGATGCATCAGGGTGTGGGAATTGGAGCATATTCCAAGGCAGGGTTGGCCCTGTTAAAGGAGAACAACCTGGAGTTTGTGTTTGGATTCTGTCCCATGATGTTCTTTGGTAAAGGGATGCACAAGATTCACTTCTGGTTCAGGAAAAACATGGGTAAAACACCTGTGGAATTTTATTTGAACTAGCCTACTCTTTCCAGAATACAGGAGAAAAGAGTACGATCACTGTAAAGAGTTCCAGCCTTCCTACCAGCATCAGAAAAGAGAGGAACCATTTACCTGCTGTATCAATATCGTGGTAACTGAACGCTGGCCCAACACCTCCGATACCCGGACCTATATTTCCCAGCGTAGCTGCAACTGCCCCGATGGAAGTCTCAAAATCGTGGCCGAGAAACGACATGATCACCATACTGATTATCGCAATGACGGCGTAAAACGCCAGGAATGCCAGCACATTGGTGACCACCACATTATCGACCGCTACTTTATTCAGACGTACAGGAATCACTGCATTAGGATGGATCAGTCTCTTTAATTCCTGCGTAGAATTCTTAATGAGTATCATAATTCTCATTATTTTGGGGCCTCCCCCCGTGGAACCGGCAGACCCCCCGAAAAACATTAAAACGAAGATCATCATCATCAGGAATGGCTTCCACAGCAGGTAATCGTCAGTTGCATAACCTGTGGTTGTAATAATGGATACCACCTGGAACAAGGAATCCCTGAAAGCCTGTTCAACCGTTTTATTCCCGTAAATAAATAATCCTACGGCGATGATCAGGGAAAAAACGAGTATAAATCCAAGATAATACCTGAATTCTTCATTCTTCCAGACTTTTTTAAATCGAAAGTGCAGCCCAAAATAGGATAGCGTGAAATTTACACCTGCCAGGAACATGAACAGAATGATTATATAATGAACGTACGCTGAATCCCAGTGTGCAATGCTCGCCTGTTTCGTTGAATATCCTCCGGTAGCCATGGTTGTTAAGCTATGACATACAGCATCGAACAAATCCATGGGCCCGATCCAGAGCAGCAGTATTTCTGCTCCTGTAAATATCAGGTAAATACCCCATAGTTTTTTGGCAGTTTCCTTGACACGGGGATGAATTTTATCGGGAACAGGGCCGGGAACTTCGGCAGCAAACAGCTGCATCCCCCCGATTCCAAGAACCGGCAGGATCACCAGCGTTAGTACAATGATCCCCATTCCACCCAGCCACTGAGTTAAACTTCGCCAAAACAACACACCGTGCGAAAGCTCTTCAATGTTGTTCAGAATGGACGCCCCGGTGGTGGTAAATCCCGAAATGGTTTCAAAAAAAGCATTGGTAAAACCGGGAATGGAACCTGTAAACAGGTAAGGCAGTGTCCCGAATAATGAAAAAACCAGCCACCCTGATGTCACGATTACATATCCATCCCGTTTGTTTACTTCCAGGTTAGCCTTCTTTGTAGATAAGAATGCAATTAGACCGGTAAATGCTGTTATTGCCCCTGCCAAAAGAAACTGAAGTACATCATCTTCCCGGTATATCAGGGCTACCAGCACTGATAGCCACATGAAGACTCCTTCCACCATCAGCAGGATCCCCAGAATTCGGAGTGTTGTTTTCGGATTTAGCATAAATAGGGTTAGTTGAAAAATTTACCAACCGTAAATATTTCAGAGGGTAAAGCAAATACGACCACTTTATCATACGGTTTAATCTGTGTATCTCCGTTTGCAATAAAACTGTTTTTACCCCTGATAACACCACCGATTATAGCCTCTTCAGGAAAATTTATCTCCTTCAGCATTCCATTGGTAACCTTCGACTTTGGTTTAACAATATATTCCATCACCTCTGCTTCGGTACCTGTCAGACATTTTATGGAAGATACCTCATCGCTCATTGTAAACCTGAATATCCTGCTCGCCGTGATCAGCTTTTTGTTGATGATCGTATCCACTCCGATATTTTCAGCAAGATGAATGTAATCGATATTCTCAACCTCTGCAATGGTGCGCTTAACTCCAAGATGCTTGGCCAGCAGGCAGGATAGTATATTCGTGTCTGATTTCCCTGTCACAGCGATAAATGCATCCATTTTTTCAAGGCCTTCCGCTTTTAATAATTCCATATTTGTCCCGTCGCCATTAATAACCAAGGTATTGGAAAGCATACTTGATAATCTGTAACTTTTCTGCTTATCAATCTCGATCATCTTCACATAGTGCTGATTACCAAGATGCCTGGCAGTCTTTATTCCAATCTGACTACCTCCCAGAATCATGATATTCCGGATATCAATATGCTGTTTGCCTGAATATTTATAGAGTTCCTTCATTCCCGCCTGGCTGCTTATGACATATACAACGTCACCTACCGCAAAAGAATCATTGCCATTTGGAATGATCGTTTTACCATGCCTCGTCATGGCCACCGCACGAAATTCCAGGTTATTCCTGTCTGGCGTAAGTTCCCTGAGTTTCTTCCCAATAATTGGAGCCTCATCTTCCAGCCTGATTACATACATCTGAAGTTTTCCCCCCGAAAATTCAACAACTTCCGTACTTCCGGTCTGTGCCAGTAAACCGACCACTTCCCTGGCTGCAATTTTCTCCGGATAAATCATGTAATCAATCCCAAGATTGGAAAATATTTCCTTATTGGCCGCCATTAGATACTCATCATTGTCAATCCGGGCAATGGTCTTTTTTGCTCCTAATTTCTTACTGAGTATGGCTGAGTTAACATTTACATCCTCAGAATAGGTAATTGCAATAAACAGGTCTGCTTTATTTACCTGTGACTCCTTAAGTATGCTTATTGAGTTGGCATTACCCTCCAGTGTCATAACATCCATGGATGCACCAATGGCTTTTAACCGTTCCGGATCATTGTCGATGACTGTTATGTCATGATCCTCTATGCTCAGCATCTTTACAAGATGTGTCCCAACTTCTCCTGCTCCTGCAAGTATAATTCTCATGCTTATTTACCTCTATTATAAATGGTAAAATAACATATAATCTTCCAAATAGAATAGCTTTCCTTTAATTTTCGATCTGTAAATGATAAACTTTAATTACGATTTTCACCATGAATCCCATTTTTACATCAGGTTTCAGGCGTCCGTAGTGAGAAAATAAATGCTCCCTGCTCCCTGATAAAATAAACCCCGGAAAACATTTCCTCCAGCATTCCTTTCTCAAAATCCCTGACAGTACCATCGGCAATGATTTTCACATCATTTCCTACCAGCTGATCTATCCCTTCAATTTTTGAAAACCCCGTCCTGAATAGCAAAAGATCCCATGAATAGTTCATTAAAACCAACCGAAGATTTGCAGGGGTACATTTTCCAATGATCAGGATATCTGTCTTCCCGGTCCCGATGCCCCAGAGTCCGTCTCTAAGCAAGTAAGAAACAGCTTCGTCTTCATTTTCCCGGGTACTTAATTTGGTGATGGCATGTCTTCTCAATGGCCCGGGAACCAGCTTTAGCGACCTGATGTAATCAATTACATAAGGGTCAGCATCATCATCACTGGTAATCATGTAAGTGTGCCTGGCAGCATTTTGAAGATGGGAAACGACAGTGACCGAATTGAAATTGTAGATTTCCAGGCTGCTGCTTCTCTCAATTTCAAACAAGTTCATTGATGAATATCCGATGGTGATTGTCATGGTTGCCGCAAGCGCAAGAAGATAAAAGAATCGTCTGTAGGTCAGCAGGGAGATCAGCAGCAGAACTGAAACCATGATTCCTGTTGCCAAAGTACCGTTCATGGAGATATCGGTGATCACTGCTCCTGGCAGCGATGAAATTCCACCAATAAGATAATTCAGCACACCTGCCAATTTAACCAGGATCATGGCAAAAAATGCCGGATCGGAAAGTATGATCAGGAATGGCGCGAAGATAACAAAAAGCGCAAGCATGAGACTCACCAATGGTATTGCAACAATGTTGGTCAACAGAAACCATGTGGGAAACTGATGGAAATATAGCAGTACCAGGGGAAGGGTACTAAGCTGTGCCGCAATACTCACAGAAACCAGGTCCAATACCCGTTTCAGGGGTTTTTTAAGATTCAGGTACAGTTTTTCCAGTTCTGGCTGGATGCTAACTATGCCGAATACGGCAATATATGATAATTGAAATCCGGGTTCCATGATCCTGGCAGGTTTCAGAATCAATAAAACAAATGCCGACAACAGAAGTGTGTTATAAATATTGCTGTTTCTGTTCAACGTTCGCGCGAAAGAGACCAGGGAGAACATGGTCACGGACCTGGTAACTGATTCTGAAAAACCTGTAATTCCGGCATAAAACCAGAGGATTCCCAGTATCAGAATGAGTTTACCTGTTCGCCAGAAACGGGGGTGCAAAGGAAATCTCAGTAACATGTCGAGTATCCACCAGACCATCCCCACATGCAGGCCTGAAACTGCCAGCAGGTGCATCGCCCCGGCATCGGAATACTGTTTTTTGGTCTCCCTGTCGAGCCATGACTTGTAGCCTACCGTAACAGCGCTCAATACAGCTACATTAGGGTCGTTACTGTCCCAACCGGTCATGATCCTGTGGCGGACTTCTGAAGGTATAAATTTCAAATGCGAACTTTTTTGTGCCACCGGGCTGATAAATGCAGATGAAGATACAAACAGGTTATACCTGAACTTTCTGCGCAGCATATAGGAACGGTAATCAAATTCACCAGGATTCCCACTGTTTTTTATGGCAACAGTTTTTCCATGAAATAACCATTTTTCTCCGGGCACCAAATCAGGCATCTCCATACCCTTACGAATATATACCTGCATATTTTCCCGTAAATGAATATCTGCTGAATCATCGGCGAATAGCATGGTTTCCAGCGGCACCACCCAGGATCTGTCTCTTTCAACCATACCATCTTTGATGATTCCCAGAATAAATCCTTCCCTTTCATTCAGCTCGGCCTGATAACTGAATTGGGGTATTTTCATGGAGATAATTCCGGAAAGAAAGAAAAAGAGAAATGTGCCTGAAACAAAAAATACATTCCCCAGGGAAAAACCTTTGGAAGTCATATAATAAATACCAACCATGAGAATCAACAACATCGAAGCCAACAAAAAATAATGTTCAAAAGCGTTGTCCTCAGGCAAACCTCCCGAAACTGCCAGTCCGGCGGCAAACGGCAGAAGTGCCTTGGTTACAGGGACTTTTTTCATATCGTTGATCAGTCCTGACACCTTTTTTATCTGTTAATGTGATGAGGAATAAAAATATCGGACAATTCGCCGGAAAAAATGAACCTTTCATGTGGAAAACAGGTTTAAAGAATATATATTTAACCCAACAAAACCCACAATTCAAATGGTAAATCTCAAAACAAAACACATGGGTATTTCATTGAAAAACCCAATCATTCTCGGAGCCAGTAACCTGACAAATAATACAGACAACCTTAAAAAAGCTGAAGATGCAGGTATTGCGGCCATTGTCTACAGGTCACTATTCGAGGAGCAGATACAACTGGAAGATTATGATCTGGACAACCAGCTTGAAGCTTATGACGATCGGAATGCCGAGATGATCAATCTCTTTCCAAACCTTGAGCATGCTGGTCCAAAGGAGCATTTATTTAATCTCCGTACGGCAAAGGAGAGCGTAAACATACCTGTAATTGCCAGTATCAACGCGGTATATAAGGAGTCATGGGTTGATTATGCAAAACAGATTGAAGAAACAGGTGTGGATGGGATCGAATTAAATTTCTTTGCAGTACCCAGGGACATGAAGAAATCCGGGCACGATATTATTCTGGAGCAAATTGAATTTCTCAAAGCTGTCAAGAGCGCTGTAAAACTGCCGGTTAGTGTGAAATTAAGCCCCTTCTACACCAACATTCTGAAGACCGTCTCGGACCTCGATGCTGCCGGTGCAGATGGGATTGTACTGTTCAACAGGCTCTTTGAACCGGATATTGACGTGGAGGCAGAAAAACATGCTGCTCCCTGGAACCTGAGTACACCGGGCGATCACAGGCTTTCGATTCGTTACGCTGGACTATTATTCAATAACATTAAAGGATCTATCGTTGCCAACAATGGTATATTTGAAGGAACTGATGTGGTAAAACTGGTCCTGGCCGGGGCAGATGCCATTGAAGCTGTTTCAACATTCTACCACAACGGCATCAAGCACGTATCAACCATGCTCAGTGAGATTGAAAACTGGATGGAACGCAAAGGATATAAAACGCTCGAAGAATTCAGGGGAACACTGTCCTCCAATACGATCAATGATCCTTTTGTCTACAAAAGAGCACAATACATTGATATGATCCTTAAATCGGAAGACTATTTTAATCCGATTGTTTAATTTAGTGACTGTCTATAATGTCCGTTTGCTGCGTTGTTGCGAATACTGAAAAATGACTATTTTGGAGTCGGGCATATAGCAGCTATTGACGTTTTCTTTCAAGTACTTATAAATAACTTAGTGGAGCGCTGTCTTTATGTAATTCGTGAAGACAGCGTTATTATTTACCCGGGAAGACGATTTCATAATCGCAGTCAACGTTGCCCCTTGAAATTGCTTTCAGGCGGGGGCCGATCAGTTTTTTCCGCAAAGGATTGATCATGTCAACAAAGAGCCTTCCTTCAAGATGGTCGTATTCATGTTGTATGATCCTGGCTTTTACACCGTCAAATTCCTCTTCGTGAAAATCCCAGTTTTCATCGTAATACTTAATTTTCACTTTTGCGTTCCTTGTTACATCCTCGCGAATGTTCGGAATACTCAAACATCCTTCTGAGAAGCTCCACTTATCTCCCCACTCTTCAATAATATACGGGTTAATAAATACCCTTCTGAAATTTTTAAGATCAGGCTCGTCGTCCACGTCCTCCATACGGCTTGCATCAATGATAAACAAGCGGATAGACTCCCCTATCTGCGGGGCTGCCAGTCCAACTCCCTCACTAACCACCATAGTTTCGAACATATCTTCGATCAACTGATCAAGACCTTCAAAATCCTTATCAATTTCCTGCGCAACTTTACGCAGAACTGACATACCATAAACATAAACAGGCAACATCATTACTTTACTTATATTTTCTTTTTCAGAAGTCTCCATAAATATCTGTATTTGAAGAATAACAGAAACTAACCCCGATTGTTTTCGTGTGCCATAAATGACTGTAATATCAGGGCCGCACTGATTTTATCTATATTCTCTTTTTTTCTTCTTTCTGATTTTTTCAATCCGCCGTCCACCATGGCCTGCACTGCCATTTTTGAACTGTTTCGCTCATCCTCCCATTGTAATTTCATTTCCGGGAAACGCTTTTTAAATGCACGTACGAACCTTTCAACGTGAATGAATGACTCACTGGGCTGGTTATCTGCCTGCATCGGTTTTCCCACTACAACACAATCCACCGGTTCCTTACTAAAATAATCTTCCAGGTAGTGCATCAGTTCATGGGATGCAACGGTCTCAAGTCCGCTGGCAATCATCTTCAGGGTGTCGCTCACCGCGATTCCGCACCTTTTCGTACCGTAATCTATCGCCAGGTATCTTCCCATGTTCAATAATAATTTACAAAAGTAATAAAACTGGAGTTACTGAAATACTGGAATAATAAGTTTATTGTTTATTCCTGCATTCTTCCCGCTGCCAAATCATGAAAAAGGCTGTCCCGGAATACCCGAACAGCCTTTCAGTTAACTAATTGTGCAAAAACTATTCAACTTTGGTATAATCCATTGCTGCCATTCTAACGTAGCTGTCATACCTCCATTTTGCATTTACCTGTGCTGCAGTAAACAGATGCGCCGCCTCTTCCGGGAATGCTTTCTGTAATGAAGTATAACGAACCTCAGATTTGAGGAAGCTCTGGAACTGATCCCACTGTGGTTCTTTTGAATCGAGAGTGAACGGGTTCTGCCCTTCCTCTTCCAGTACCGGGTTGTAACGATACAAGTGCCAGTATCCTGACTGCACCGCAAATTTACCCTGTGCCTGCGTTTTTCCCATACCCTGGCGTAAACCGTGGTTAATACATGGAGAATAAGCAATGATCAATGAAGGTCCGTCGTATGCTTCCGCTTCACGGATTGCCTTCAGGTACTGCGACTGACTGGCACCCATTGATACCTGTGCCACGTATACATATCCGTACGACATCGCCATTACACCCAGATCCTTCTTCCTGATCTTCTTTCCTGATGCAGCAAATTTCGCCACTGCACCCACCGGGGTTGCTTTGGATGCCTGACCACCGGTATTGGAATAAACTTCGGTATCCATCACCAGGACGTTTACGTTCTCACCAGAAGCAAGTACATGGTCGAGTCCACCGTATCCAATATCATATGCCCAACCGTCACCGCCGAATATCCAAACAGATTTCTTCGACAGAAACTGCTTCAGATCAAGAATATTTTTGGCAACTTCATGTTTCTCTTTCTTAAGCGCAGCTACAACAACTTTGGATGCCTCCTTAGAGGTTTCCAGTTCGTTGGCTCCCAGCCAGGCTTCAAAGGATGCCGCTGTTTCTTTGGAAACCTTATCCATTGATTCGGCCATCATCATCGCGATGCGTTCGCGTGTCTTGGTGACACCAATGTGCATTCCCAATCCATACTCGGCATTATCCTCGAATAAAGAGTTAGCCCATGCCGGCCCGTGTCCATCCTCATTCACACAATAAGGTGTGGAGGGTGCCGATCCACCGTAAATAGAGGAACAACCCGTGGCATTGGCCACAAGCATCTGGTCCCCGTAAAGTTGGGTAATCAGTTTTATATAAGGAGTCTCACCACAACCTGCACATGCACCTGAGAATTCAAACAGTGGTTGTGCAAACTGGCTGTTCTTTACCGACAATTTCTTGTCGACCAGCATTTCTTTGTAGGTTACATTTTTAGAAATATAATTCCAGTTGTCATTTTCATGCAACTGGCTCTCCAGCGGCTCCATCACAAGCGATTTTTCTTTGGATGGGCAGATATCCGCGCAGTTACCGCAACCGGTACAATCCAGAACAGAAACCTGTATCCTGAAATGCATTCCTGAAACACCTTTACCCTTGGATTCTATGGTAGTAATATCTCCGGGTAATGCGGCTTTCTCCTTGTCATCCAACAGGAATGGCCTGATACATGCATGTGGGCATACATAGGCACACTGGTTACACTGGGTGCAATTCCCGGAGATCCATTCGGGAACATCCACTGCAATACCCCGCTTTTCATAGGCAGCAGTACCGGCCGGGAATGTGCCGTCTTCCCTTCCAATAAATGCACTTACCGGCAAATCATCGCCCTTTTGTGCATTAACCGGTTCTACAACATTTCTGATGAAGTCCGGCTTGTCTGTATCTTCCACCACCTCTTTCAGTTCAATTGCGGCCCACTCTTCAGGTACCTCAATTTTAGTCACGTTGCCTCCTTTTTCTACTGCTGCATAATTCATTTTAACGATCTCCTCACCTTTTCTTCCGAAGCTCTTCACAATGAACTTTCGCATCTCTTCCACTGCCTGGTCGTAAGGAATAATATTGGCAATTTTGAAGAATGCAGACTGCATGATGGTGTTGGTTCGGTTTCCAAGTCCAATTTCCTGCGCCAGTTTGGTTGCATTAATAACATAAAAATTGATCTGGTTTGCGGCCATGAATTTTTTCATGGATTCAGGAAGATGGTTCTTTGTCTCCTCTTCGTCCCAGATTGAATTCAACAGGAATGTTCCTCCCTTTTTAATTCCTTTCAACATGTCATATTTGTTGAGATAGGATGGCACATGACAGGCAACAAAATCGGGAGTACCAACTAAATAAGGTGCTTTGATCTTATGATCCCCGAACCGCAGGTGGGATGTCGTGATCCCGCCTGATTTTTTGGAGTCGTATGCAAAATATGCCTGGCAATATTTCTCTGTTGACTCTCCGATGATCATGATCGAGTTTTTATTGGCACCTACGGTTCCGTCTGAACCCAGCCCGTAAAATTTACCTTCAAAGGTACCTTTCTTTACTACTGAAATATCTGGCAGGAGTGGAAGTGAAAGGAACGTTACATCATCAACGATACCAA
>JBBDIE010000010.1:24974-27954 GCA_040880545.1 Bacteroidales bacterium
GAAATATCTGGCAGGAGTGGAAGTGAAAGGAACGTTACATCATCAACGATACCAACTGTGAACCTGTTCTTGGGCTCATTCATATTCAGGTTATCGTACACAGACTTGATCATGGCAGGAGTTGTATCTTTGGATGAAAGACCGTACCGACCACCAACAATCAGTGGGGCATTCTCTTTTCCGTATAACATCTCCTTTACATCGAGGTACAGAGGTTCTCCGTTAGCACCGGGCTCCTTTGTCCTGTCAAGAACCGCAATTCTTTTTACGGTTTTGGGAAGTACATTCAAAAAATACTTCTCAGAGAAGGGCCTGTAGAGGTGAACCGTAATTAATCCGACCTTCTCCCCTTTTTCAACCAGGTAATCAATTACCGCCTGAATTGTCTCCGTAACGGATCCCATTGCAATAATAATGTTCTCTGCATCGGGAGCCCCGTAATAGGTGAAAGGATGGTACTCACGTCCTGTGCGTTTGGATATTTCTGCCATATACTCCTCTACCACATCCGGAATCACGTCGTAGAATTTATTGGCTGCTTCCCTCGACTGAAAGTAGATATCGGGATTCTGTGCGGTTCCCCTGGTCACAGGATTCTCGGGATTCAAAGCATTGTCGCGGAATGCCTGGAGTGCCTCCCTGTCGATCAGATCAGCAAAATCTTCATTGGAAGGCATTTCAACCTTTTGAATTTCATGAGAAGTACGGAACCCATCGAAGAAATGCAGGAACGGAATCCTGGTTTTAATGGATGCAAGATGTGCCACAGCAGCAATATCCATGATCTCCTGTACACTTCCGGTTGCCAGCATGGCAAAACCGGTGTTCCTGGCTGCCATAACATCACTATGGTCGCCAAAAATAGAGAGCGCCTGAGCCGCAAGGCTCCTGGCAGAAACGTGGAATACACCCGGTAATAATTCACCGGAGATCTTATACATGTTCGGGATCATTAACAATAATCCCTGTGACGCAGTAAATGTAGAAGTTAGTGCACCTGCCTGCAGCGAACCGTGAACGGCCCCTGAAGCTCCGCCCTCTGACTGCATTTCTGTCACCTGAACAGTTTGTCCGAAAATGTTCTTTCTTCCGTGTGCAGACCACTCGTCAACATTCTCCGCCATATTGGAAGAAGGTGTAATCGGATAGATGGCAGCAACTTCACTGAACATGTACGCAATGTGCGAAGCAGCATAATTCCCGTCGCAGGTGATAAAATTCTTTTTATTAGCCATATTGTAAAACTTAAGTATTTAAATTACAACTATTTAAGTATAGTGTGATTGAACAAACAAAATTATAATTTTTGGTTGAATTTGCAGGTAAACGGCGGTAATATAAAATCATTACAAATAGGGCTGCATACGGGAAAAATGTAAATGGCTGGCAAGCAGCACCGGAGAGAAATCGCACTTGCTTGCAGGTAACATCCGGTAATCATTTCACGAATTCAGAGAACAATGCAATCGGAAAAAAAATGGTTTGTCCGGGTACCTGATAAGGGGATCAGCCAGACAAACCAATAATTGTATAAAGAAACAGAAGAAATCCTCATGGACGATCCATCACAGAATGCAAAATAAACCCAGGAGGATTCTACGGTATCTGTACCGGAGTTAATCTTTTAATAAGATGTTGACTGTTAGAATTACAGAAGTTTAACTCACATATTTACCAGTGAAAAATTTCCTGTAATAGTAAAGAAATCTGGAAACTTCTATTCGCTGTTCATTGATATGAGAAACTCTTCGTTGCTTCCTGTTTTGTTCAGACGATCTTTCAGGAAATCCATCGATTCAACAGGGTTCATATCTGAAAGGTAATTTCTGAGAATCCAGATCTTGTCCATCATAGGCTTATCAAGGAGCAGATCTTCCCTTCTGGTACTTGAAAGGTTTGGATCAACAGCCGGCCATACACGCTTATTGGCAAGTTTACGGTCGAGTTGTAATTCCATGTTACCTGTTCCCTTAAATTCCTCGAAGATCACATCGTCCATTTTTGATCCGGTCTCCGTAAGCGCCGTTGCAAGGATGGTCAGTGAACCGCCGCTTTCAATGTTCCTGGCTGCGCCAAAGAATCTTTTGGGTTTATGCAGTGCATTGGCATCAACACCACCCGACAATACCTTTCCGGAAGCCGGAGATACTGTGTTATAGGCCCTCGCGAGCCTGGTGATGGAGTCAAGCAGGATCATCACATCATGACCACACTCAACCAGTCTCTTGGCTTTTTCAAGCACGATGCTGGCCACCCTGACATGACGTTCCGCTGGTTCGTCGAATGTAGATGAGATCACTTCTGCATCTACGTTCCTGGCCATATCGGTAACCTCCTCAGGTCGTTCATCGATGAGCAGAACCATCATGTATACTTCAGGATGATTCGCTGCAATGGCATTTGCAATGCTTTTCAAAAGCACTGTCTTACCTGTTTTTGGCTGTGCAACGATCAATCCACGCTGTCCTTTACCAATAGGGGCAAACATATCAACAATCCTCGCCGAAAGATCGGGGTTTCCTTTCCCTACCAGGTTGAATTTCTCATCAGGAAAAAGTGGGGTAAGGTAATCAAATGGGACCCTGTCGCGGATATAATCCGGACTGCGGCCATTAATCTCTTCAACCTTGATCAGTGGAAAATATTTTTCTCCCTCCTTGGGAGGCCTGATAGCACCTGTAACATTATCGCCTGTCTTGAGTCCAAATAATTTGATCTGGCTCTGAGAAACATAAATATCATCGGGTGAATTAAGATAATTGTAATCAGCCGATCTCAGAAAACCATAACCATCAGGCATGATCTCCAGCACCCCTGAATTAATGATAAGACCTTCAAAGTCATATTTATCTACGGCCCTTCGCTCCTGTTTAAACTCCTGCCCCCTGTCCTGCCTGTCGTTCCTGCCATTACGGTCGGTTCTGTCCTGACGCTCGGGACGGTCGGTACGTTCGGGACGGTCAGTACGTTCGGGACGGTC
>JBBDIE010000010.1:28054-51972 GCA_040880545.1 Bacteroidales bacterium
CCTGACGCTCGGGACGGTCGGTACGTTCGGGACGGTCAGTACGTTCGGGACGGTCATTGCGATCCTGAAAACGGTCATTACGTTCACCTTTACTATAGGGTTGTTTTCGTTGATTATCGCGATCCTGGGGCTGACCTTTCCTGCTATAACTGTCATCCCTCTGGCGTGGTGGCTGCTGATCACGATCGGGGCGCCTGTTATCCTGCCTTGGTGGATTATTTGGTCGTTGCGGACGGTTGTCGGGGGAGGTGTTATCTTCATTAACCGCCTGTTTTTCAGGTTCATTATGGGTTTCCTGTGCTTTTACAACCTTCGGCGGACGACCCCTGCGCTTCTTTCTCTCTAAGGATGGGTCATTTTTATCTGCTCTCTGCTCATTTCTTGCGGGGGCATTCTCACGAAGGGGTAAATCTTTTTTCTTTGCTGTTTTTGATTCTGATGCTACTATAGCCTGCATATCAAGGATCTTGTATATCAGATCTTGCTTGCGAAAAGATTCAACTCTTTTAATTTTTAATTCTTTAGCGATTTCACGCAATTCAGCAAGAAGCTTTTTGTTCAATTCAAGAATATCGTACATATAGGAATGGTTAAAAATGTATGGATAAATTATACGAAAAAGGAAATAATTTGATAAGTTTCAGGCTGGTATCAGTCTGGAAATTCGTTGCAATATTAAAGAAATATATAATAAAAGCAAAATTAATTCTAATATCTTTACAGCATAAAATTACGCTTAACCTATTCATTCTGAGCAAGTCAAACGAAGTAAACATGATAATAACACAGTCTAATATGCTGATTATTAACATTCTATAAAAAAGAACTATATTTAAACAGAATTTGACCAAAGGTAAAAAAAGATTGTTCTAAAACAGATAATGTATAGTGAATTTTACATAGTTTTTTGTAATCTTACCGTTCTTATTAGAATAAGTCACTGATTAACCATTATCAAACCGAATTCTATGCGCCAACTTAAGATCATTAAGCAGGTAACTAACAGGGAGACCCCCTCCCTGGACAAGTACCTGCATGAAATAGGGAAGGTCGATCTTATTTCTGCTGAGGAGGAGGTTGAACTTGCGAGACGAATAAAGAAGGGGGATGCACAGGCGATGGAAAAGTTGATCAAAGCGAATTTACGTTTTGTTGTTTCCGTCTCCAAGCAATATCAGAATCAGGGACTGAGTCTGCCTGATCTGATCAATGAGGGCAACCTTGGACTGATCAAGGCGGCCCAGCGGTTTGATGAAACCAGGGGGTTCAAATTCATATCCTATGCTGTCTGGTGGATCAGACAGTCGATTCTGCAAGCCCTGGCTGAACAGGCCAGGATCGTAAGATTACCCCTGAATAAAATTGGTTCCATCAACAAGATCAATAAGACATTTGCAGAACTTGAGCAAAAATTTGAACGTGAGCCCACCATTCTTGAAATCTCAAAAGTACTTGAAATCGCCCCGGAGGACGTAAAAGAGGCCATCCGAAGTTCCGGTCGTCATATTTCCATGGACGCACCCCTTCTGGACGGTGAGGACGGGAACATGTATGATGTACTCCTCAATGCCGACACACCAAGCCCGGACAAAGGGCTCCTGAATGATTCACTCCGGAAAGAGATTGAACGGGCACTTTCCACGCTTACCTACAGGGAAGCCAGTATAATCAGGCTCTATTTCGGACTGAACGGGAAACATCCGCACACCCTGGAGGAGATCGGGGAGGAATTCAACCTTACCAGGGAGCGCGTCAGGCAGATTAAAGAAAAAGCCATCAAGCGACTGAAACACACAAGCAGAAGCAAAATTCTGAAAAGTTACCTGGGCTGAACAATCGGTGTGCTACCTTTTCACTATACTTCCTGCACTGGAACTGCTGCTTTTCTTTACCGTGGCATCACCTTTATAATAGATACTCCCGGCACTGGAGGCCGACATCTCAATTTCCTTGTTGGACCATACCCTTGCATCTCCTGCACTTGACACCTTAACTGAAACATATTCTGCTTCAAGGTCAAATGCATTGAGATCCCCTGCACTGGAAAGACGGGCATCCAGGGAATTTGCACGACCCCTCAGATCACAGTCACCACTGGAACTAATGGAAACCGATATATCATCTGCCTCCACCACAAAATCAAGGTCCCCGGCACTGCTGATCTCAATATCCAGATCTTCACACGTAAAATCGGTTACAGATTTTACATCTCCGGCACTGCTGACCCTGATCGTTTCCAATTCGGGAAGGGTCACATTTACCAGCCTGGACTTGGCCCTGTAAATATTTCTTTCGGAACCGATCTTCAACATCCTGCCCTCCTTTTCAACCGTGATATACTCCAGCAGGTTATCATCTGCCACAACTTCAACATAATAATCACCCTGGGTGAGTCGTACATCGATACCTGAACTGGCGTGTATCCCTGTAAACCCCATAATATCAATTACTTCAGTTGCAACATTTCCATTACCGGAAATGCCATTGTTCCACTCACCATATATACACGACTGGAGCAGCACAACAGAAAATAGTACGGCTAACACTGTAATTCGCTTCATAATATTCATCATTAGTAGTTAAAATTATAGATAAGACGGCATCAGATTAAAAATGTTACTGCAAGTTTGAATAAATATAAACCACAGGGAAGGATAAAACGGTGAATTGCGGAAAAATACCGGTGAATTGAAAATTTGGAGTAACGCAAATACCGGACCTTATGAACAGCCGCTAATTATTCAACCTTCAAAACGATCCCCTTCAGATATTCCCCTTCGGGGTGGTAAATACTGATCGGGTGGTCCGCTGGTTGGGTCAGCTGGTGAAGGATTCTAACATTTCTGCCACTGTTGGCCGAAGCAGCGAATACCGATTTTCTGAAATTCTCTTTACTTACTGCCTGTGAACAACTGAAAGTAAACAATATCCCTCCCGGTCTGATCTGCTCAATCGCTTTTTGGTTAATTCTTTTATACCCCTGCAGTGCGTTATTGAGTACATTCTGGTGTTTTGCAAAGGCAGGTGGATCAAGGATAATAAGATCGTATTTTTGATCTATATCTTCCAATACACCAAACGCATCTGCAGCAGTAGTGGTATGGCCCGTTGTATCCGGGAAATTCATCTGCACATTTTGTTGTGCCAGTTCAATGGCATGGACCGAGCTGTCTACACTGTGCACCGATTCGGCGCCTCCACCAAGTGCATACACGCTGAAACCTCCTGAGAAACAGAACATATTCAATACTTTTTTCCCGGCCGAATACAGTTCAACGAGTTTGCGGTTTTCCCTTTGGTCAATGAAAAATCCGGTCTTTTGTCCCCGCTCCCAGTTTACACGGAACCTGTAACCATTTTCCAGTACCTCGCCTTCCATTTTTTCCCCGTATAATAGCTCATCCACCGGTTTTATACCCGGTTTCTGATGAAGGGTATTTTTACTTTTGTGATAAATCGTATCGATGGGTAATCCATCCAGATTTTTGATCACCTCAGTGATCAGCTCCAGATTCCTGAACATCCCCACGGAGTGTACCTGGATAACTGCAACATTATTGTAATAATCGATGATCAATCCCGGCAAACCGTCACCTTCTGCATTTACCAGCCTGAACACATTCGTAAATTCAGGATTGTAGATATTCTCCTCCCTCCGATGGTTCCAGGCCCGTTCAATTTTCTCTTTCCAGAAATTCTCACTTACAACATCGGTACCAAATGTCAGCATCCTGACTGAAATGGAACCATCCTGGTAATGACCCGACCCCAGTTGCTTCTCTTTGTTGTCGAAAAGTGCAATAACGTCACCTTCTGCCGGTTGTCCGTAAATCTTCTTAATGGCTCCTGAAAAAACCCAGGGGTGCCTTCTGAGCAGGGACTGATCCTTGCCCGATTTCAATACAATCTTCACATTTTCACTCATTGGTAATTTTTCAGGGAAGTTCTTAATTTTTTGTATATCTCGAGACAGACCCATGCATCTGTTGCAGCGTATCTAAGTTGCTGATCAGTAAGACTGTCCGACTCCCAGTTCGACAACTGTTGTGATTTTGATATTTTATATCCCAGAACGATAGCAACAAGTTTTTTGAGACTTTTCGATTCTATATTGAATGCTTCAACGTATTTTTGAAGATCGAGAAATCCGCCCGGGTTAAACTGGGTAATTTGCCTGAGTCTACGCATGTCATCCAGTAGCCCTGCGCCGATCTTCAGGAGTGAATCATCTTCCAGGAAAGCTCTCAACTCAGCTGGCATCCCGATCTTGTTCACCCGGAATAACCAGGCGACACTGCTATTTGAAACCTGGATCAGGGCGATCTGGTTGTTAACACCCTTTTTAAATACTGGTTTGGTCTCGGTATCAAAACCCACCACATCGAACTGCCGAATCTCGCTGATGGCCCTTTCACAGGCTTCCATGTCGCCTACAATTCGGATATCCCCCTCAAACTGTCTGACTTCTAATTTGTTGATCTCCTCTTTCCCGATCTCGCTGCGAAACATTAAATATCCTCCTCGTTTAAATCCTGCATTCTGGTAAAGAGGGAATTGTCATAAGAAGGACCTGTATCTCCATCATCCGGCTCCTCCGGTGATTCCGTATCAGCTTCGGGATTAATTTTAGATATGTACAGTTTATTCAGTGCACGCAATGCGTTCAGAAGTTTCTCGCTCCAGTATTGTTCAAAATTTTCCATCACCTCCCATACCGCATCATTCATAATCTCTTCGATCCCCTGCCTGTATTGCAACGTGAAATCTTTCAGGTCCTGGTAAATATCTGCCAGATCCTCTGAAATATTATGCGTGACGAGGTCCGACTTATCGAATTCACCTTCATCTGCGATTCGGAGGTATTCGTTGTGGCTCCCAAGCAGGTGCAGAACTTTCTGATAAACCGACGACCAGTCCTGTTCGGTTACAAATTTCTCGTTACTGCCTTCCATGGCAGGTTCCATCTCTTCCAGACATACGATCCTAAAATAGATCCGGGACAGCATAGAAAGAGATAATCGTATGAATGCCACTGAACCTGCCTTGTCAGATTCCTCCAGCCAACTGCAATAATCATTGGCCGATCGGACAAATTCCAGTACTTCAGGTGCATATACACCAGAACCCTGAATATCGTTTTCATCTTCCATGATGCAAAAATAAGAAAAAAGAATGGTTTGGCAGAATGGAGGAGCCGGGCGAATTGAAAACCATAGGCAGTTGCTTCAATGGAGGCACGCTCAATAACTTCGAATACAGGAATGGGGCGATTGCAGCTATTTGATCGCTACCGTGCCTCAAATTTCAGATCCGTTCTTCGGCGGATGATCCCCTCTTCCAGTATCTTTTCCATCACTTCTGCAATCACCATCTCATCCCGGTTCAGATTTTTAGCCACGGTAGTCATATCTGAAGCATTTTCACCCAGAAAATCAACAATCTCCCTGGAGATGGTTTTAAATTCTGAAGCCGATAGCTTCTTGGTTCTATTGCCAATGCACACATCACACTGTCCGCATCTTCCTGCATTTTTCTCACCAAAATAGGCAAGCAGAAACTGGCTGCGGCATATTGTATCTGTCTTGGCATACTTTAGCAATTCCGTGATCCGTTCAACATATTTCTCTTTCCTGAATCTATACAGCTCTGCTGAAATCCTTATATTCTTCTCTTCCAACCGTTCATTCAACAGGGTAATTACCGGATTACGTTTTTTGGGGATATAGCTGATCACCTGCATGGATGCCAGTTTCACCAGAAAATTGTATACATCATCACGGCTTATCCCGGCACGTTTGGAGAGGGTATACTCATCGATAGCCACATACTGTGAAAACAGGCCGCTATACGAACGCAGCAAAAGTTTAACAAATTCATCAAATTTCGGATTTTTCATCTGAAATTTATATAGGTCGTCCCGGCCCACTGTGAAATATACCCTGGATGGATTATTTATCTCTTCAGTAATCACAAAATACCCTTCACCGGAAAGGATGGAGAGCGCACTGTTAAGAGTCATGGCATTAAATTTATACCGGGACATGAATTCTCCCGGAATAAAATCCATGGATGCTCCTTTGCCTCCCCCCACAGGTATCTGGAGGTAATTGAACAATGCCTTATATATCTCCCGGAGTACTTCAAAGCTGGGGAAATTAACTTCGATCCTCCGTTCCACCTGTTTCTCATCCGCATCACTATATAATAAAATAGCCCATGCCTCTTTCTCATCCCTGCCGGCTCTGCCTGCTTCCTGGAAATATGCTTCCGGAGAATCGGGCAGGTCGGTGTGGATCACAAACCGGACATCGGGTTTGTCGATCCCCATCCCAAATGCATTGGTGGAAACCATGACCCGGACCTTGTCTTTTTGCCACTCTTCCTGTTTTTGCATGCGCACCTCAAACTTCAGTCCTGCATGATAGTAATCGGCGCTGAAACCGTTCTTCACCAACAAATCTGCCAGTTCCCTGGTTTTTTTCCGGTTCCGTACATAGATCACACCGGCTCCCGAGACTTTCTCAACAATCTTCAACAGTTCACGGTGCTTATCTTCTGTTTTCCTAACCACGTACACAAGGTTCTTTCTTTCAAAGCTTTTCTTCAGTACATGATCCTTTTTAAACTCCAGCTTCTCCATGATATCCCTGGCCACAACAGGTGTAGCGGTGGCTGTCAGGGCAAGAACAGGCACTTCCGGAAGGATTTCCCGCAATTCAGCAATCTTCAGGTAGGAGGGCCGAAAGTCGTACCCCCATTGTGAAATACAATGAGCCTCATCTACCGCAATCAGATTCACATTCATTTGCTGAACCCTGATTTTGAACAGCTCGGTTGTTAATCGTTCAGGGGACAGGTAAAGGAACTTAAATCCTCCGTAGATACAATTGTCGAGGGCTATACTTATCTCATCCCTTGTAAGTCCGCTGTGTATGGCCAAAGCCTTGATTTTCCTGGTTTTGAGATTTTCCACCTGGTCCTTCATCAGGGCGATCAGTGGTGTAATTACCAGACATATTCCATCGCAGGCCAGTGCGGGGACCTGGAATGTAATGGATTTACCCCCGCCTGTGGGCATCAGCGCAAGGGTATCCACGCCGGATCCAACTGCTTCCACAATCTCCTCCTGCAACGGACGGAATTCGGAATAACCCCAATATTGTTTTAGAATATCGTGGTATTCGCTCATATAATGCTAATTTTCAATTCCTTGAAAGTTATCTGTTAACAAACATTAAACCGGTGCAAAGTGGCCTTTAATTGGCCATTTTTTTGTATTTTTGCCACATTTAAAATTAATCAAATTAACACAAAATGTCTTTCATTGAAAAGAAAATAGCGGCTGAAGGGCTAACCTTTGATGATGTGCTCATGCTGCCGGCATATTCCACTGTGTTACCACGGGAGGTTTCACTCAGCAGTTATTTCTCCAGGAATATTATCCTCAACACACCGGTTGTATCTGCTGCCATGGATACGGTTACCGAGGCCAGGCTGGCCATCGCCATTGCCAGGGAGGGAGGTATCGGTGTGATTCACAAGAACATGACTATTGAAGAGCAGGCGATGGAAGTGAGGAAAGTAAAAAGGGCAGAAAGTGTGATGATCCATGAGCCGATCACTATCACAATAAAAGGAACGGTACAAGACGCCCTTAATCTGATGAAAGAATATAAGATCGGGGGAATTCCGGTGGTTGACGAGGAGCGGATACTGATTGGAATTGTAACCAACAGGGACCTCCGTTTTCAGCAGGAGATGGAACGCCCGGTAGGTGAAGTAATGACAAGTAAAAATATTATTACCACCACCAGCAATACGGATCTGGCCCAGGCGGGGAAAATATTGCAACAGCACAAGATTGAAAAACTCCCGGTAGTGGACAATAACAACAGGCTGATCGGTTTGATCACATACAAGGATATTACAAAATCAAAGGACAGGCCAAATGCAGCGAAAGATTCAAAGGGAAGATTAAGGGTTGCGGCTGCGGTTGGTGTATCCGGTGATGTGGAAAGCAATGTGAAGGCACTGGTGGAGGCAGGTGTTGACGCAGTTGTCATAGATACTGCTCATGGACATTCAAAGGGAGTAATTGAAACCTGTAGGAAGATCAAGTCCATTTTTGGCGGAATCGATATCGTAGTTGGTAACATTGCCACTGCGTCAGCTGCAAAGGCGCTGATCGAAGCAGGTGCCGATGCATTAAAGGTGGGAATTGGCCCCGGTTCCATTTGTACTACCCGGATTGTAGCAGGCGTAGGGGTGCCGCAACTTACGGCGATATATGATGTGGCAGCAGAAGCTGCAAAACACCAGGTACCAGTGATCGCAGACGGGGGGATCCGTTATTCGGGAGACATTGTAAAAGCGCTGGCTGCGGGTGCAAGCACCATTATGGCAGGATCTCTTTTCGCCGGGGTTGAAGAATCGCCGGGAGAGACAATCATATACAACGGGAGAAAGTATAAATCATATCGTGGAATGGGGTCGGTTGAAGCGATGCAACAGGGATCCAAGGACCGCTATTTCCAGGATGTGGAGGATGATATCAATAAACTGGTTCCCGAAGGTATAGTTGCCAGGGTTCCGTTCAAAGGTTCACTCAACGAAGTGGTCTACCAGATGGTAGGCGGACTACGTGCGGGAATGGGCTATTGCGGTGCCAGGAACATTGAAGCACTGCAACAGGCTCAGTTTGTTAGGATCACAAATGCGGGTGTGGCTGAAAGTCATCCGCATGATGTTACCATTACACGGGAATCTCCTAACTACAGCAGATAATAACCAATCAAATAAAACGTTTTTAAACCATACTAAAACTTTAAAACCATGGTAAGATTAAAAATTCTTCTGGCTCTCTTTTTTATAACAACGGTATATTCTGGCTTGCAAAGTCAGGACATTTTAATGACAATTGGAGACAAAGAGATTACGCTTGATGAATTTGAAAGGATCTACAATAAAAATAACAATAATATCAGTATGAACAGGCAGACGCCTGAAGAGTACCTGGATCTTTTTATAAATTTTAAACTAAAAGTAATTGAAGCAGAGAATCTTGGTATGGACACCACTGCAAAATTTCTGAATGAGTTCAATTCCTATAAAGATCAGCTTGCCAAGCCGTACATGAGTGATGAAGAGACCAAGGAAACCCTGATCAGGGAAGCCTACAGGAGAATGAAATGGGATGTGCATGTGAGTCACATCCTGCTTGGACTGGGTAACCAACCTTCCCCTGAAGATACCCTGGCAAGGTATGAGAAAGCCATGGAGATACGGCAGCGCATCCTTGACGGAGAAGATTTTGCCACTGTGGCAAAGGCAACTTCAGAAGATCCCGGTGCCAGAATTAATGGTGGTGACCTGGGTTATTTTACTGTATTTATGATGTTATACCCCTTTGAAACGGCAGCATACAGACTCAAAGACGGCGAAGTTTCCATGCCGGTTCGAACACATCATGGATATCATATTATCAAAAAACATGGCAAACGGCCCGCCATAGGGCAAGTTAAGGTGGCCCATATTTTTATAAGGACTCCCGAAGATATGTCGGCGGAGGACCAGGTACAGGCCAAATCCCTGGCAGATGCCATTGCGGACAGCCTTCAGATGGGAGTAAACTTCGGATCACTTGCAGAGCGCTACAGTGACGACAAAAACAGCAGTGTAAATGGTGGTGAACTGCCTTGGTTCGGCACGGGCAGAATGATCAAAGAATTTGAACTTGCCGCATTCGGCCTTAAAAATCCAGGTGATTTTACACAAAATCCCGTTCGCTCATACTATGGTTGGCACATCATTCAATTGATAGACAAGCAAGGGATAGGAACCTTCGATGAGATGGAGTCCACCCTACGGACCAATGCACTCAAAGGTGACCGCGACAGGGTAAAACGAAAGAAATACCTGGACACACTCAAGGAGAAATATAAATTTTCACTGGATAAGAGGTTGTATAAAACATTATACACCCTGGCAGACACCTCCATTTTCGATGGAAAATGGAAAGCAGGCAGGAATACGCAAAACTACAACCAGGTGTTGTTCTCCACCACCAAAGGAAAAACAACGCTTGGTGATTTTGCATATCACCTGGGTAAAGTACAGTCGAGGCGAAGCAAGATGCCGGTAGAGAATTATATAGATATGGAATTTAACAAGTATGTGGAAGAGTATCTGCTGAACGTGGAAATGTCCAGTTTGCCGGAAAGATATCCTGAATACAAACATATCCTTCAGGAATACCATGACGGTATTCTGCTGTTCGAACTGATGGACCAGAAGGTATGGACCAAGGCAGTAGAGGACTCAGCCGGACTGGTAAAATTCTTTAATGAACACCGGTCTGATTACATGTGGGAAGAGAGAATGGAAGCCATCGTGGTATCCTGCGACAGTGTAGTGGATCTGGAGAAGGTCAGGAAAAAAGCTTCGAGAATCGCATCCGGAAGATGGAACGAAGATAAGGTCAATAGAAAATTCTGTGAAAATGGAGTGGATCATTGTATCACACTTGAAACGGTCAGGGTTGAAGAGGGCAGCAACAAACATGTAGATGCTTTAAATGGATCTCAGGGTGTGGGTGATGTGTACAATGAAAACGGAAAGTTTAATTTTATTATTACCACTGGAAAAGTTGCCAGCATGGAAAAGGAACTTGATGAAACCAGGGGCCAGGTTACGTCTGATTACCAGAATTACCTGGAAGAAATATGGATGGAAAGTCTGAAGGAAAAATATAAAGTTACTGTAAACCGAAAACTGGTTACTCAAATAAGTAATGAAGTTGAATAAATTAGTCAACCATATTATCATTCCTCTATTCCTGCTTTCACTTGGATTAGCCGGATGCTCACTTTTCGAACCCAATAATGCAGAGAAGCCGGTGGCACGTGTTTTCAACACCTATCTGTATCAATCTGATCTGGAGGATGTTATTCCTCAGGGTACCAGCAAGAAAGATTCGCTGATCATAGCACGAAGTTATGTTGACACCTGGGTGAGAAACCAACTGATGCTGAACAGGGCACAGGAAGCATTATCGGATGAACAGAAAAATGTGGAGAAGAAAATTGAAGAGTACAGGTCTTCCCTGCTGATCTATTCGTATCGACAAAAATTGTTGCTACAGAAAATGGATACGGTTTTAAAAAACGAAGACATCCTTGAATATTATGAAAACAATATCAACAATTTTATACTTACCAGTGAAATTGTAAAGGCGACCTTTGTTAAGGTACCAGTCACGGCTCCCAACATTGGCAGTGTACGAACCTGGACCAGGTCAGGAACCACGGATGACCTGGACAAGCTGGAGAAATACAGTATCACCTATGCCGATAAATTTGATATGTTCAACAATACCTGGATCTACTTTAAATCACTGATGGACCTGATCCCACTTACCATCGATCAGCCCGCCAGGTTTTTAAGATACAACAAGAACATTGAAACCAGCGATTCTGACTATCATTACTTTGTACATATATCAGATTATAAGTCAGAAGGTGATATTACACCTATTGAGCTTATCAGGAACGATATAAAAAGTATTCTGCTGAACAAGCGGAAGATTGAATTTTACAACAACCTGGAAAAACAGGTGTATAACGAGGGTGCGAATCGAAATCAATTTGAAATTTATTGAATCAATGAAAAATTTAAGATACCTATATATTGCAATCATCGCCCTGATCGGTGTTGAGCGGGCGTTCGCACAGGAAAATGCATTTATTCTCGACAGGGTAGTTGCAGTTGTGGGCGATTTTCATGTATTGCAGTCGGACCTGGAGCAGCAGTACCTGCAATTATTGATGAGTGAACAGTATGTACCTGAAGATGTACGATGTGATATTCTGGAATATTTTGTACAACAGAAATTAATGATGTCCCAGGCGAAAATTGACAGTATAGAAGTTGCCGACGGCCAGGTGGAGATGTCGATGGAATCACGATTAAGCATGTTCATCAGCCAGTTTGGAAGTGAAGAGGAGATGGAGGAGTATTTCAATAAGTCGATTTACGATATCAGGGATGACCTCAGGAAGTCCATGAAAGAGATGATGATCACCAATCAGGTACAGCAATCCATCGTGGGTGATATCAAAATTACTCCTTCCGAAGTAAAGGCTTTTTACAAAAACTTGCCCACCGACAGTATACCTTTCATTGATTCGGAGGTTAAAATAGCACATATCATTGCTTATCCTCCTGTGAATGAAGATGCAGTCTTTCAGGTCAAGGAGCGATTACTTGAACTCAGGGAGCGGATCATCAACGGAGAAAGCATGTCGACCCTTGCCATCCTCTATTCCGATGACCCTTCAGCCACAACCAACTTTGGAGAGATCGGTTTTCGCAGTAAGAACGAGCTTGATCCGGCCTATGTGGAGGCTGCATGGTCATTAAAAGAGGGGCAGATATCCAAGATCGTTGAATCATCTTTTGGTTTCCATATCATCCAGAGCGTTGAAAGAAGAGGTGACAGACTGAACTCACGTCATATTCTCCTGCAACCCAAAATCGATGCATCTGCAAAAGGGAAAGCACTTGCAAAACTTGACAGCCTGAAAACAATCATTCGTTCAGATTCCATAACATTTAATGTGGCAGCCGCCATCCACTCAGAGGATGAAAAGACAAGGGCCAACGGAGGACTGGTTGTAAATCCAAGAACCCAGTCGGCAACATTTCAACTTGATCAGTTAGATACGAAGGACTATTATACCGTCAGGGAAATGGAGGTTGGAGAAGTTTCAAACCCCTATGAATCTGTGGGTGAAAACGGGAAACTCTGTTACAAGATGATAAAGCTGCTTGGGAGAACGGAACCTCACCGGGCCAATTTGAAACAGGACTACCTGTTGTTGCAAAATATGGCACTTTCGGAAAAACAGAATGAGATTATGCAAGCCTGGTATGAAGAAAAGATGCAGAAAACGTATATCAGTATTGATAATTCATTCAAGCGCTGCGACAACATCAGTTCTCAGCTTACCAAACGTTAAATGATCAAATTTTCCAAACCGGGAATAGTCAGGAAATTTATTCCTGCTACTGTCCTGATCATCCTGGCCGTGGTAAATCTGAACGGCCAGAAAGTCAAGCAGATTGAAATTCTCAATGCGGATATCATCAAGTCTGACAGGTCCCTGGGACAGGGAGCGCAAAAATTACTGGGGAATGTAAAATTTTCACACGATGGCGCCATCATGTCATGCGACTCGGCCTACTTCTACTCCAAAACCTACTCCATGGATGCATTCAGCAGGGTTCGGATAGTTCAGGGTGATACGCTATTTCTGAATGGGGATAAATTACATTACGATGGAAATACGCGCGTTGCCCAGGTAAGGAGAAATGTTAAACTGGTGGATGACAACACGGTGCTTCGCACGGAATACCTCGATTACAACAGGGACACAGACGTGGCCTATTACCTGAACGGGGGTGTAATAAACGACGGGGAAAATGAACTTACCAGCGATGAGGGCTACTTCTACACGAAACAGGAGATTTTCCATTTCAAGGATCATGTGGTAATCGTTAATCCTGATTACACCATAAATTCCGATACCCTTCATTATAATACAAAGACAAAAATTACCTATTTTTTCGGGCCCACCGAGATTATCGGAGAGGATAATTACCTCTACTGTGAGCGAGGATGGTATGATACGGAAAAGGATATCTCGCTAATGAACAGGAACACATTCCTGAAAAGGGAGGGACGGACACTCAGGGGAGACACGCTTTATTATGAGCGGAATACTGGGTTTGGAAGGGCAAATTCCAACGTGGAGTTATTCGATTCTGTTCAGAATGTACTCCTAAAGGGTAATTTCGGACACTATTATGAAGATGACCACAGGGCCATGCTCACAGACAGTGCGCTGATGATCAAGGTTGACGGTAAAGATTCTCTATACGTGCATGCCGATACCTTGCGGTCGATTGTTGATACAGCCAGTATTTCAGATGAAAATATATTGCTTGCCTATTTTCATGTGAAGATTTTCAGACATGATATCCAGGGTATGTGCGACTCCCTTGCCTATATGGAAAAGGACAGTACCTTTCACATGTTTGGATCGCCCATTATCTGGGCTGATGAGAATCAGATCACAGCTTCAAAAGTGGAACTGAAAACCAGAAACCAGGAGCTCCACCGGCTCTATTTGCGGGATATTGCACTACTGATTTCCAAGGAAGATTCCATAAAATTTAACCAGGTGCGGGGAAAAGGAATGGTGGGGTATTTCAGGCACAACGACCTGGTAAGGCTGGATGTAACAGGTAACGGCCAAACGATCTATTATGCAGAAGATCAGGATGAAATTATAGGTGTTAACCGGGCTGAATGTTCGGACCTGATCATTACCCTGGTGGATAATAAAGTAAGTAAAGTCAATTACCTTGTTCAGCCAACCGGCAAATATTACCCGCTGCATCTGTTTCCCGAAAACCAGCGTTACCTGGATGGCTTCTCATGGAACGAATCATGGAGGCCTTTAAAATTCAATGATGTATTTGTATGGAAATAAAAAGAGATGCCGCAATGGCACCTCTTTTAATATTCATCTTCGTTAAAGAAAAAATCATCTTTGCTTGGATAATCGGGCCAGATATCCTCGATACTTTCGTATATCTCTCCTTCATCCTCTATCTCCTGCAAATTTTCTATTACTTCCAATGGTGCGCCGGATCTGATGGCAAAATCGATTAATTCATCTTTACTTGCCGGCCAGGGCGCATCTTCAAGTTTTGAAGCTAATTCAAGTGTCCAATACATAATTAGAGTAAATTACCGGTATCTTTCAGATCCCTGTTTACTAAGCCGCAAATATAGAATTTTTTTTTATTAAACCAATTACGGTTTCCAAGGTATTTCAAGTGATCCTGAAATGAACGCTAACTTCCTGGCTAACAGGAAGTAATAGTCGGATAACCTGTTGAAGTATTTGATGATAATTTCATCGACCGGTTCTTTATCATTCAATTTAAGAATATTTCGTTCCGCCCTCCTGCAAACTGTTCTGGCAACATGTGCCTGGGAAGAAGATACATGGCCCCCCGGAAGGATAAATGATGAAAGAGGAGGCAGGTCCTGATCCATCCTGTCAATGGCCTCTTCCAGAAATACAACATCATATTCTGAAAGTGAAGGCATGTTTTCAGGAAGGTTGGTACCATCTGAAGAAATTAGAGATGCTGCTGTCATTAACTTGTCCAGTATTACCAACAACTCTTCGCATATCTTGTCATCGGCCGACATATCCCGAACAACCGCAGTATGGGCCATCAATTCATCTACAGTCCCATATGCTTCGATGCGGAGGTGGTGCTTTGACACCCTCGTGCCTCCCAGCAAAGCGGTGTTCCCCTGGTCCCCTCCTTTTGTATAGATTTTCGATTTGCCCTTCTTTGTCATCGGAACATTAATTTGTTAAACATCTGTATTCCTATTAATTCCCTGATAATTAAAATTACAATATCGGAGCCGTGAAATCCGCATGGATTATCAATGCCTCCCTTTTGTGAAATTCACTGTATACGAGTTACATTCTCAAACTTTACTGCTGAAAACAGGATGTTTGTTTACTTCATCACTGGCTACCTGACCATCGATCAGCCGGATAATCCTGTGCGCATGCTGTGCTATACTCTCCTCGTGGGTTACCAGGATTATGGTATTCCCCAGGGCATAGATTTCGTCCAGCAGGTTCATAATATCCAGGGATGTTTTGGAGTCAAGGTTTCCGGTGGGTTCATCGGCCAGTATGATCGAAGGTTTATTCACCAGTGCCCTTGCAACTGCAACACGCTGCCGTTGTCCTCCCGATAATTCATTTGGCTTATGGTCCATCCTGTCGGTGAGTTGTACACTCTCCATCACCTCTGTGGCACGCTCTATTCGGGCTTGCTTATTTTCACCGGCATATACCATGGGCAACATCACATTTTCCAGTGCCGTGTACCTGGGCAGCAGGTTAAAAGTCTGGAAAACGAACCCGATTTCACGGTTCCTGATATCGGCCAGCTGGTTATCTTCCATCTGACTCACATCAATTCCATTGAGAATATATTTCCCATCTGTGGCTGTATCCAGACATCCGATCAGATTCATCAGGGTTGACTTCCCGGAACCCGATGGACCCATAATTGCCACATATTCATTGGGCCTCATGTTAATTGAAACAGAACGTAAAGCTTCAACCACGAAGTTTCCTACGTAGTAGTTCTTAACTACGTCCTTCAGTTGTATGATATATTCCATAATTGATTAAATTAAACACGAATGTAGGTATAATACGAAAAAATCGGTATCAAAATTATTGAAATTTAATTTTAAAATGTTGTCTGGCAATTCCCCCTCTTTTGATAAGCAAACCAAAGTGAAAAAGATCCAGTGATATGTCCGCCATCTCCATGGAAATACAATCGTCCCAGGCCTTTTCCATTTCTTTAGACCAATAAATGTCATCAAGGATTAACATGACCTCCTTTATATTCTCCTTTTTTAAACATGCAGTGACCTTATCCATGGTTGGAAGGTACCTGTGATCTCCATCAATAAAAACAAGGGCCCTCTCTTCCACCTTCTTCAACATGCTGCTAAAGTGAATAGTAAAATCACCTTCCAAAAATTCAATTTTGGGAGCCAGTTCCGGGATCATGTTCCCGACGGCAAAGAGGTGCTTCGTTTTACATCCTTCCACGGTAATTACCGGTGCACCTCCCGATCCGGCAGCCAGATAAGCGGTACTTATACCCAGCCCCGTGCCGAATTCCAGTATTACGGATGGTGCATACCATTTGCAAATCCTGAAGAGCAGTGCTCCCTGTTTCGATGTGACCGAAGATCCTCTGGCGATGGAGGATACCGTTCTTTTGCCAGCTTGTGTGACACGACTGCCAGCCCCTATTTCATTCAACTCCAGGATCTGTCTGTCTTTTTTCAGCCTGCTGTGCAGTTGCTGTACATAATCCGGTACTGCCTGCTTTTGCTGGTTGAAAATCACATTTCTGACCAAATCGTAGAGATAGGGACTGTGGATTCCAAAACCGTTACGGTACCCAGCCTTGAAACGGTGCTGCAGATATTTTAATGAAAGTGTTGCAGTACTAAAGCCTTTATTGCCCAAAATCTTAACTTTACATAGTTGGAACGAAAATTCATGGGACAAAAGTATCATAGTTTTCATTAGAAAGGGTCAACTATTATTTGCTTTTGCCGAAATCCGGCACAAAAATGTTAAAGAAACGGAGATGCAGAATTTCCTGAAACAGGACATACAATTCCTGGCAGGCGTAGGGCCGGTCAAGGGCGATATACTCAGGAAAGAGATCAATATTTATACATTTGAGGACCTGCTTTACTATTTCCCATTCAGGTACGTTGACAAGAGTAAATATTATACGGTGAGTGAAATCTCTCCCGAACTTCCCTATATTCAAATCAGGGGGAAAATCAGAAAGTATAGTTCCATTGGTGCTGGCAGAAAAAAAAGACTGGTGGCAGTTTTTGGTGATGAAACCGGCGTGGTTGAACTGATCTGGTTCAAGGGAGCCAAATGGATCCCGGAAAACTTCCCGCCCGGAAAAGAACTGGTAGTATTCGGTAAACCCACGGTTTATAATAAAAAACTAAACCTGGTCCACCCGGAAATGGAAGATCCGGCGAAAATAAAAAAAGTACAATCAAGTCTGCAGGCTGTTTACGGCACCACGGAGAAGATGAAGGATAATTATCTGACATCCAAAGCGATCAGTAACCTGCAATCAACCCTCATCCAGTCGTTTCCTGCTGCTATCAGCGAAACGCTTCCCTCCTGGTTGCTGAAGCACCTGAATCTGGTTACCCTCGACAGTGCCCTGAAACAGATTCATTTTCCCGACTCGGTGGCTGCCTTTAAAAATGCGGAGATTCGATTAAAATTTGAGGAGCTCTTCTATATCCAGCTGAATATACTGCAGAAAAGAACCATCCGTAAAACAGAATTCAGGGGAAATAAGTTTACCCATGTGGGTGAACACCTCAACTCATTTTACAAGGAGAACCTGCCCTTTGAACTTACCGGTGCACAAAAAAAAGTACTTCGGGAGATCAGGGCGGACCTTGGATCGGGAAAACAGATGAACAGGCTCCTGCAAGGAGATGTGGGTAGCGGAAAAACATTGGTTGCACTGATGTCTATGCTGATCGCGCTCGATAACAACTACCAGGCATGCCTAATGGCACCTACCGAAATTCTTGCCAACCAACATTTTATGGGCATTTCCAGGTTCCTGGAGGGACTGAACGTACAAACTGAACTGCTTACCGGTTCCACAAAAAAGAAGGATCGTGAAAAAATACACGCGGCCCTGAAGGGAGGTTCCCTGCAGATCCTGGTGGGAACGCATGCTTTGCTTGAGGATGTTGTACAATTTCAAAACCTTGGACTGGTGATCATTGATGAACAACAGCGGTTTGGAGTGGCACAAAGGGCCAGACTGTGGGAGAAAAGCAAGATCATGCCCCATGTGCTCGTGATGACCGCCACACCTATACCCCGCACCCTCTCCATGACGTTGTACGGGGACCTGGACATTTCGGTAATTGACGAACTTCCTCCTGGCCGCAAACCGATCATTACCAAACAATTTTACGACAGCCAGCGGCTGCGGGTTTTTGGTTTCATGAAACAGGAGATCAGTAAGGGACGGCAAATTTACATCGTCTACCCATTGATTCGGGAATCTGAGAAAATGGATTACAAGGATCTGGAAGACGGTCTTGAAAGTATTGCCCGTGCCTTCCCTCCTCCTCAATATGCAATAAGCGTGGTACATGGGAAAATGAAACCCGAAGAGAAAGCTATATCCATGGGGCATTTCATCGCGGGCAGGACCCACATCATGGTGGCCACCACGGTAATTGAAGTAGGTGTGGATGTACCCAATGCCACCACCATGATCATAGAAAGTGCCGAACGTTTTGGCCTTGCTCAACTGCACCAACTTCGTGGCCGTGTGGGGAGAGGAGCTGATCAATCCTACTGCATACTCATGGCTGGATATAAGCTATCGGAGGATGGCCGCAAAAGGCTGGAAACCATGGTGTCTACCAACGACGGTTTTGAGATAGCAGAGGTTGACCTGAAGCTTCGCGGTCCAGGAAACATGGAAGGGACGCAACAGAGCGGTATCCCGTTCAATCTGAAAATTGCCCACCTGGGGAAAGACCAGCAGATTCTAAGATTGGCAAGGGATGTGGCGGAAAAGATCCTGGAGGAGGATCCACGGCTGCAACAGGAAAAAAATTACATTTTTGCCAACAATATCAGGAAAGGGTCAGTCAATAAACTGAATTGGGGAGATATTAGTTAGTTAAACTTAGTTAAATCCCGGGGTTTTCATTTATTCATTCGTTGGCTTCAAAGAATAAAACTACCTTTGAAGCGTTTTTTACATAAAGGAATATTATAATTTTTAAAGTTTTTTTAATGAATTTAAAGCAAATAGGAATCATCGTAATGGTCCTGTCCGTGATGTGGGGTTGTAATCAGAACAGTACCAAAAAGCAGGAGAACAACGCTAATGAAGAATCAACGCCGCAGGAGCAGGGGATGTTCCAGGGGCAGGGACAACCCAGTCCTGAAGAGCTGCAGAAAATGGCTGAAGATGTATCTGATGATGAACTGCAGCAGTTTGTTTCAGTGGTGGGCCAGGTTCAAATGATTAACCAGGAGACCCAACAGCAAATGATCGGTGCGGTACAGGATGGCGGACTGGATGTGGAGCGTTTTAACGAGATCATGCAATCACAGCAAGACCCAAGCCAGGAAAGTGACGCTAGCAATGAGGAATTGCAAAACTACGAAAACGCAATTCAGGAGCTGGAAAATATTCAACTGGAAGCAACACAGCAAATGCAGGATAAAATTGTTGAGGAGGGATTAACCGTAAACAGGTACCAGGAACTGGGAGCCATCATTCAGGTCAGCCCCGAACTCCAGGAAAAGTTCCAGTCATTTCTTGAAGGAGCTCAATAGAATCAAAGATAGATACGGATGACTTTTCAAAGAATAATTATATCATCCCTGGTATTGCTATTGTTTAGTTTTGAGTCAGTTACAGCATCACTTCCCAACCTGCAGGATCAGGAAGTTTCAAATAAGGAACTGGAACAATTTGCTGCCCTGTATAAGCAGTTGAGAAACATTGATAAACAGACTCAGCTAAAGATGGGTCAGGCAGTAAAAAAAGGAGGATTACAGGTTCAGCGGTTCAATGATATCCGGAAGGCGGAACTAAATCCTGATATTAAAGGAAATGCCTCGCCCATGGAAATGAGAAAATATGTGAAGATTGAAAAAGAGCTGGAAAGAATCAAAGCAGAGAAAAAGAAGCTTGTTCAGCAGAAGATCAAAACATACGGCATGACCGAAAAACGTTACCAGGATATCATTACCCAAATTCAAAGCGACCTTGAACTGCAAACCAAGCTCAGGGTCCTGATGGAGGAAGAAGATTAAAAAGCAGAAGGCATGGACCCTTTCCCTGCCTTCTTCTTTTTGTACGTTTAGTTTGTCGTTTCCTCGGCATTATACCCTGCCTTCAATACAGTCTCTTTAACCTGTGCTGCAGTTAAGTTTTCAGTTTGCACAGTGAGTATCCTGTCGTCATGGTCCAGGTCAACCCCCCACTTTTCAATGGCCGTTTCCTGGTCCAGGAATGGTGAAACTTTAGAAAGACAACCTGTACAATTGATGTTCGTTTTAAATTTTAACTCTTTCATGGTATTTAAATTTATAAATTAATGAAATTATTTTCTCTTTCAGGAAATTGTTGGGAAACTGTCATTCTTTTATAATTTACCGGTTTTCAATCGCAAGCTATTAGCCACAACCGACACAGAACTAAAGGCCATGGCTCCCCCCGCGATCATCGGGTCAAGCAAAAATCCGGTGAAAGGATAGAGCAGTCCGGCTGCAATGGGTATACCAATAATATTGTATATAAATGCCCAGAAAAGATTTTGCCTGATACCCCTTACCGTTTTTGTTGATAGCTTCAATGCTTTCGGAATAGATTCCAGGTCGGAAGTGATCAGTGTCATTTTGGCCACATCCATGGCAATGTCGGAGCCATGTCCCATGGCAATACTTACATCGGCTTGTGCCAGTGCATGGGAATCGTTGATACCATCACCCACCATTGCAACGACCTTTCCCCTGGCTTGCAATTCTTTGACAAAATCAGCTTTTTCAGATGGCATTACCTCACCCTTGAAATCTGTTACCCCCACCTGGCCTGCAACAGCCATGGCAGTCTGGTGGTTATCACCTGTGAGCATATATACTTCCACACCCATTTTCTTCAGTTTCTCAATGGCAGTTACCGAAGATGGTTTTACTTCGTCTGCAATGGCTATGGCAGCAAGCACTTCCTGTTCACGAACGAAATAGACCACTGTTTTTGCATGAGCCCTTAGAGTGCCTACTATAGTTCCCAGGTCATCGTTCAATGATATTCCCTTCTCTTCCAGAAGTTTTCCGTTTCCCACGAAATAGTAACAGCCATGTTCATCCCTGGCCTCAACCCCTTGTCCTGTTATGCTATTAAAATAGGTCAGGGAGGCCGAAACATTCCCGTTCTCCTTCAGATTTTTTACAATTGCCTCAGCCAGGGGGTGTTCCGATTGGCTTTCCATAGCAAGAAATACTGATCGTTCATGTTTTTGCTCACCTTCCTTTGCCCAGTGAATATCGGTGACGACAGGCTTGCCTTTGGTAATGGTCCCGGTTTTATCCAATACAATGGCATTGACCCTATGGCCCAGTTCGAGGCTCTCAGCATCCTTTATCAGGATATTATTTTCAGCGCCAATACCCACACCCACCATAATTGCAGTTGGTGTGGCCAGTCCAAGTGCACACGGACAGGCGATGACCAGTACAGCGATCGAAGTGAGCAGTGCATGTGTAAATGCGTCATCTCCTCCCAGCAACATCCAGGTGATGAAAGTGATCAACGATATCCCCATCACAACCGGGACAAATATCCCTGCGATCTTATCGGCCAGTTTCTGAACCGGGGCCTTGCTTCCTTGTGCTTCCTGCACCATCTTTATAATCTGGGCCAGCAGGGTTTCGCTTCCTACTTTTACTGCCTCAAACCGGAAACTACCCTTCTGATTTACAGTACCTGCAAATACCTTGTCCCCTTTTCCCTTTTCAACGGGAACCGGTTCGCCGGTGATCATACTCTCATCAACAAAAGAGTTTCCTGTAGTGACGGTACCATCCACAGGAATTTTCTCCCCGGGCCTCACCACGATCAGGTACCCTTCCCGGGCCGTTGAAATGGGTACCTCGGTCTCTTCACCATCAATAATCGCAATAAGTGTCCTGGGCTGAAGTCCCATCAACTTTCTGATTGCCGAGGAGGTATTGGATTTAGCCCTCTCTTCCAGTAATTTACCCAAAGTTATAAAAGTGATGATAACGGTGGCCGCTTCATAATAAACATGCGGATGGATCCCTCTGCTCATCCAGAATTCCGGAAACAAAGTGGTGAAAACGCTATAGACAAATGCAATACCGGTGCTTATTGCCACCAGGGTATCCATATTGGCCTTACCATGTTTTGCCTGTTTCCATGCATTAATGAAGAAATATCGTCCGAACCAGAACAGAACCGGTATCGCCAGTGCCATGGATATCCACCGCCCCGGTTCCCAATTCATAAAAAACATACCCATAATAAATACGGGCAATGTGAATAGGGCTGCCCAGATTGTCCGGAACCTTACCTCCCGGAAATGCTGGTTCTGCCTGTCCTGTTCCGACTCCATTGTGTCATCTTTATCCACAATAAGATCGTAACCAACTGCCCGCAGTGCATTCTGAAGGTCAGACGGCGTCAGGGTTTCATCATATTCCACCAGCACTGAATTTGAGGCGAAATTAACGCTTGCACTGGCAACCCCTTCTGTATGTGATAATATGGATTCAACACTTGCGGAACAAGACGCGCAGGTCATGCCCGAAACAGGAAATGTTCGTTTTATAAAATTCCCCGTTGTATTTGATGTATCTGGAATTATTGTAGTATTCATACTTGTTTGATTAATTTGAATACCACAAAAATCCCCATAAATTGCGAGACAATTGTTATACCATTCTGGGATTGATTTATAACATTTTGATCACAGGGAATCCAGGTGCCGGAGTCCCGGCTTATGGCTCTGCTTAAACTGGGTGGGGGTCATTCCCGTCTCTTTCTTAAATTGCGTGGATAGATAAGCCACACTGCTGTAGTTCATCTGAAAAGCCACTTCCGAAAGACTTAGTTCGTCATAAAAAAGAAGTTCTTTGACCTTTTCTATTTTCTGCAGCGTAACATATCTTTCTATGGTTACACCCTCCACGGAAGAGAAAAGACGGCTCAGGGATGAGTACTCATAATTCAGTTTCCCTGAAAGATAGGTTGAGAAATTCACCGCAAGTGGCTCTGTGGAATAATGCACCTGTTCAATGATCAGGGTCTTGATCTTCGAAATCAGGGTAGACTTGCCCGGTTCCAGTAACTCAAATCCAAGTGTCTCCAATTTCGTGCCGAACTGCTCCCTCGTATCGGGCGACATTGGTCCTGACAGGGTAACCTGGCCGAGTTCCACATTCTGAAATGATATTCCGTATTCCTTCAGCGCCCCTTCCACCGCCATGATACAGCGCGGGCAAACCATGTTTTTTATGTGAAGGATCTGTTTATCCATAAAAATGTGTTGTTCCGGGAACAAGTTACTGTTTCAGGACAAAAATAGGAGTTTTTAAATTAATAGGTGGATTTTATATGAGAGGTTCTGTCGCTTTGATTCGATTTTCAGAGTAGATATGTATTCTTCGATTATGACCTTTTTT
>JBBDIE010000011.1:0-8626 GCA_040880545.1 Bacteroidales bacterium
CTCTATTTCCAGTTTGGGAGATACCTGCTGATCTCCAGCTCCCGTACACCGGAGGTACCTGCCAATTTGCAGGGTCTATGGAACCCATACTTGCGGCCACCCTGGAGCAGTAACTATACCATGAATATTAACCTGCAAGAAAATTACTGGCTGGCTGAGATCGCAAATCTGTCGGAACTGCATACCCCCCTGCTAACATTTATTGAAAACCTCGCCGTTACCGGTAAAGTAACCGCTCGTACCTTTTATGGAACAGACGGATGGACGGCTTGCCACAACTCCGATATCTGGGCCATGAGTAATCCGGTGGGTGATTTCGGACAGGGAGATCCTGTCTGGGCGAACTGGAACATGGCAGGTGCCTGGCTCTGTACACACCTCTGGGATCATTTTCTCTACACCGGCGACACCAGCTTCCTTAAACTCAATGCCTATCCGATTATGAAATCCGCTGCCAAATTCTGTGCTGACTGGTTAATTGAGGATGGGAAGGGATATCTCATTACCTCTCCTTCAACATCCCCGGAGAACAATTATAAAACGCCTGCGGGATATACCGGAGCCACGCTCTATGGGGCTACGTCGGACCTTGCCATGATCAGGGAACTGTTCATCCAGACAATTGAAGCCGGGAAGGTCCTTGGTTCAGATCCAGCATTCGGAAAAATACTGGACGGGAAACTGGATAGTTTATATCCATACCAAACCGGGGCAGACGGACATCTGCAGGAGTGGTACCACGACTGGGAAGATGCAGATCCGAAGCACCGGCATCAATCCCATCTTTACGGTCTCTACCCGGGGAGTCATATCACCCCGGAAAAAACACCTGAACTTGCAGAAGCCTGCAGAAAAACCCTGGAGATCAAGGGGGATCAAACCACAGGCTGGTCCATGGGATGGAGGATCAACCTCTGGGCCAGGTTATACGATGGTAACCGGGCATATAAAATGTACAGACAATTATTAAAATATGTGGACCCTTCAGGACTGGACGAAATATACAGCGGCGGAGGGGGCACCTATCCCAATCTGCTGGATGCACACCCCCCCTTCCAGATTGATGGTAATTTTGGGGGATCAGCTGCAGTTATCGAAATGCTCATGCATTCAACGGAAGATGAGATCAGATTGTTACCTGCACTTCCTGATTCCTGGAATGAGGGAACTATCCACGGTATTGTTGCCCGTGGTGGTTATGAAATATCAATGGAGTGGGAAGAGAGCGAATTAATATATGCCACCATTATATCAAAAGCCGGGGGTACGACAAATTTAATTTACAAAGATCATAAGACTGAAATTAAATTAGAGAGAGGAGAGAAGTATATTTTCAGACCATAACAGACGACCACACCATCCATCAAAAGAAAATGCACCATGAATTGCTCCATGGCGCACCTTCAATGAATGTATGGAAACTGTTTCTATTCAAATTCAAAATCAACCTCTGTCAGGCTTCCCGCATTCACGACCACATCATTAACCGTCAATGTATCGTAGCCTGCCGCGGTTGCCGATAAGGTATACGTTCCTGCAGTGATCCCCGGAATGGCATAGTATCCGGTTGTATCTGTCATTGCAGATGCAATGACTGTATCCTGCGAAATCCAGACCGAAGCATTACCAATTGCATTCATGGCCGTATCAGATACCATACCTGACACGGTGCCTGTTGCAGCCAAATCTACTGCCCTGATCACCGGTACAAAGTTGAATCCAATAATTCCTGCGGGAGTATCCATGTTGCCCTTCAATATAAATGACCTTTCAAGGCTAAAATCGAGCAATACTTCTGAAGTCATTCCATCATTGATTGAAATGGCTGGTGTCACGAATACCTTGATACCGGTCTGGGATCCACTTGGAACCATAAGGTTAAAAGTTTCACCACCGGCAACAGACAAACTGGCCTCTTCAACATATACTCTGATCAGGTCATAATTTCCCTCTTCCAGGTCTATCTCTCCAAGTACTTCCATCACACCGTTGCGTAATTCAAGCAGATTGAACGTCCGGGACTCTTCCATTACTGTAAAAAACTCGGAGTCCACTGTGTCTGTTTCGGTGGTATCAGCCTGTGCCCTGACCTCTACCTTTGTAATTGTTACATTCGCTGAATCAATATATTCCAATGGGAAAGGTGCATCTGTAATGCTTAATTTAAGTGTTCCGTAACCAGTAAAATCCTGGTTATTACACCCTGCCACAAAGGTAAGGATCATTCCAAAAACTATCAATTTTCCTATGCTTTTCATAACTCTCTTTTTTTGGTTCATTATTACAAACGGAAAAAAGAAATAAATGTTTCAACTTTTAACATTTTTGATAAATATCTCTTATACTGGTACTTCAATCAGTAAATTAACATTTGAACCACTGGAAACTATTAATTAATTTCCTTAAATTTGAATTTAACACAGTGAATTCAAATGTATGATTATGGCAACAAAAATCGAATCGCGAAAATTTGGAAAGACAGTCATAGCTATTGCTATAGCCGTTTTTGTAATGGGTATTTCTTGCGATTCCGGGAAAAAGGAGCCGAACCAGGTACCGTCCGGAACCGTGCTGAAAAACAAGATTGCACTGAATGCTTATTCTTTTAACGCTCCACTGCGGGATGGAAGTATGGACCTGTTTGATATGATGAATTATTGTTCCGGGCTCGGAATTGACGGTGTGGATCTGACAGGATATTATTTTCCCGGATACCCGGCAGCACCTTCCGACGAATACATTTACAGCATCAAACGAAAAGCGTTCGAACTGGGGCTTCATATATGCGGAACAGGTGTCAGAAACGATTTCTGCCTTGCCGATGAGGAATTGAGATCGAAGGAAATTGAACATGTTAAAGACTGGATCGTTGTAGCCCACAAATTAGGTGCACCGGCCATCAGAATATTTCCCGGTCAGGATGTTCCAGAGGGTTTTACCTGGAATGAAACCGCCAAATGGGTAGCAGAAGCGATCCTTGAATGTGCCGAATTTGGTAAAAAACATGGTGTAGTAATCGAAATCCAGAACCACAACCATTTTTTAAAGACTGCAGACGACGTAATCCGCTTCATGGAAATGATTGACTCTGAATGGGTGGGACTGATGCTCGATATTGGGTCCTATCGTACCACCTCTGATCCATACAGTGAGATTGCACAGACCGCAGGATACGCTGTCAGCTGGCAGATCAAGGAGGATGTTTATATGGAAAATACAAAAACACCTGTTGACCTGAAAAAAATTAAGGAAATAATTGCCAAATCAGAATTCAAAGGATACATACCCATTGAAACCATGGGAGAGGGGGACCCATACGAAAAAGTTGAAAATCATTACAGGGCCGTAATGGATACGTTCAGATAATCCCAACATTTTTTTGTCCGGCATGAGCCGGAAAATATCAGGTTGGAATTTAATCCTTACACCTGCCCCTATAATGCCCGAACCCCTGGGGTACAGAACTACATGAAAAAATGGAGCCTGCCTGCCGGATTGGAATGACATAAATGAAAGTACAGACTTTTATTATTGTACCCCTTCCAGTTCTGCGATACGCTGCTTCAGCAATTCGATCTCCTCCTGCTGCTCCTGGATACCTTTAAGCAGGATAGGGATCATCTCCATGTATTTAACCCCTTTGTAGGTTTCCATCTCATTTTGAATTTCATCCTCCTGATCTGGCAGGCCCGGGTTTCGGGGTTGTACAACGTCAACCACAAGTTCGGGAAATACCAGTTCCAGCTCCTGGGCGATAAATCCATACTGTGACTTTGCCTCCAATCCAAACTGTTTAGTCTCCTCAGAACCGATCACCTGGTAATTTCTGGGTTTAAGTTTCATCAGGCTTTGCATCACGGGTTGAACTGCCTCAACATGCTCTTTAAACTTCTGGTCCGATGCAGCAATCAAGGAGCCGGTATATGCCAGGTTTCCTGATGCATATACCGCGTAGGATACCCCTCCGGTGGCATAGGCAAACAGGCCATAATTCGTTTCTCCATTGGCAGCATATCCGTACAATCCGTAACGAATTCCGGTACCTGCTACAGTTGCATAACCGGACACACCGGTTCCTCCGCCAAAGCCAGTGGCGCCGATTCCAACTCCGGTAGTGCTTTCATTATTGTATACTGCGATTGCCGGAAATCCATGTGACTCCCTGTCCTCCCTAACCGTTAACAAACTACTTCCCGGATTTGCAAAAATTCCAACCGATCCGTTAAACCGCAAAAAATCCTCTGCAAAATTTCCATATATCAAGGGCAGGGTTGTGTTGGCGTTATCTATAAACAGTTGATTATCACCCACGCCATTAAAGCCTGCCGAATCCCCAATAAATACATTCTTACTTCCATAATTATTTCCCCCTGCGTTTGATCCCACAAAAACATTGGAGTTCCCTTCAAAGTTCGATATACCACTACCACTCCCAATCAACACATTATTATTTCCTCCAAGCTGGTCACCTGCATGGTTACCCAGAACAATATTATCGGATGTAATTTTTGAATACCTACCGGCACCTTCACCAATAAAGATATTCCCGTTGGAAACTTTTGCATTACCACCAGCATTTTTTCCCAGAAAGATATTAGACGTTCCATTATCAAGCCATAGACCTGAAAACGGACCAATAATCGTATTATAGGAACCATCGAAATTATCAAGGCTGTCTCCGGCAATGGAGAAGCCTGCCTGATATCCAAGGAAAACATTGTGACTCCCAAAAATATTTCCCTGACCTGCCCTGTATCCTAAAAATACATTATTAGCACCTTGATTGATATTCCATGTAATGTCAGCTGTTTGGGTGTTTTTGCCGCTTTCAAAGCCAACAAATGTATTGATTGGAGTTACCTGCATATACGTTGAGCCCCATTCACCCCCCTGGCTGCCAATGGCAAAGCCCTGGGAGTCGTCGGCTGTATTAAATCTTGTGATGCCCCTGTTCATCCCCATGATATATTCTCTGGGGGTCTGGATTGAATCCCGACCGTATGTCTCCACGGCAAAACCTCCCTGTAATCCAACAAAACCCGGGTCATTTTCCTTGTCGGGTACATACATTCTAATACTGTCAGGTGCAACATAAAGCAGATCCTGGAAAATTCCCTTACCGGAACTATTATAGCCCCCCACGGCGAAACCTCCTTTTGCACCTTTCAGTGTCTGCGTTTCAGGCACGTATATCCGAACGCTATCTGGGGTTACCCGCATATATTCCTGGGTAACACCCTTTCCAGAACTATTATAACCACCCACTGCAAAACCTCCTTTTGCACTTTTCTGTGATTCATCCACGTATACCATTACACCATCATCAAATACTGCAAATACCGGTACCCCATCCTGCCTGCGCACTTCAAAAAGCGGCGTTTCCGTTGCGGTATTCAATCCCTGAACCATCAGGGAGGTCCTGTTGGGAACATTCGTCCCAATGCCCACAAAATTATAGGTGGAAACCGAGTCTGCTACACGGGTCCAACCTGAACTTGCTCTAATTACAGTATCCAGGGGGATTCCTTCCGGTGTCGGATCATTGGAAAGGTAGAGGGTACTGCCCGAAATCGATAGATCCTGGCTCTCCACACCAGGTCCGCTATCTGCATATAAGGCATAAGGAACCGATTGGATTGGCGACATTCCCAAATCTGTAAATCCGTCCCCAGCATTCAACTTTAATCCAAGTGCAAATTCACCGGTTCCCCAGTCAATTTCCCGAAATGTACCTGCAAGGCCTGAACCGGAAACATTTTCATCACCTATGAGCAACGAAAAATACCCATGTTCACTGGTGATCACTTCATGATCCTCTGACCAAACAAGACCCTCATTTTTATAAATATTTACCTGTATGGTAAGCGATTGATTGATGAGCAGATTTCCCTGGACATCCCTGGCTATCGCCTGGTAATTAAAACCTTGCGGTGTTTGCCCTTTGATCGGGACCAGGAAAATCAATGAAACGAAAATAATTGCTGCTTTTTTCATGGATTCTACTGATTTATAATTAATAGCAACAACTTACCACCGAATTTTCAATTATCTCGAATCTGATCTGCTTTTAACAGTTTTTTATGAAATTACCCGTCAATATGAATTATAGTGATGAAATTCAATGGTATATCAGCAGATATCCATAAAAATCTTCATCTGAGCTAAAAACTCATGCTTATAGGTGCGGCTGACCGGTATAGATTTTCCCTTGATGAACACCTCTTCCTTATTATACGACTCCATGAAATCGTAATTTATAATGTAAGACCGGTGTACCCTGATGAATCTCACGGGTAATTTTTCTGCCAGACTGCTGATCTTTTCACGGGTGATTACTGTCTCTTCCGTGGCCAGGTAAATTTTAACATAGTCTGCCATACTTTCAACAAAAACAACAAGTGACAGGTCCAACTTCCTGTTTTTTCTCTCTGACCTGACCATTATATATTTGTTACTGTCCTCCCGGCCGGGTATGTAATTTCTTTTCAGCAGAAAAGAAACTATGGTGAAAAATCCCGACAAAATAATAATGAAATACATGGTAACCGGCATCCACTTATATGCATCGATGATCCTGCCCAGATTTTCATGGTCATAATGACCTATTAGAATAAATGCTATAAAGACCATCAACAGCTCCAAATCCAGCGATATAATAAGTGCATAGAATGCATAAAGAAAGAATTCCCCGTATTTTCGGGCAAGAAGATATCCGGGAATCAGTACATTATTGAAAAACCATGCAGTGATGATCACAACCGGCATAAAAAAGGAGAGAAAATAAAAGGAATAGACAAAATTTCCGGAAATGGAACCAAATATTATAAGCATCACTGTGGAAATTCCAACCCAGAAGAATATTTGGATAATTCGGTTCATTGATGAAAATTGCCTCAAAATTCTGTCAATTACAAATCAGCGTCCGAATTAACGACGGATAACAGGTTTTGATATGGTTTCAACCTTGCTTTGGCCCCGATACCTGCCGTATCTTTACCACATATTAATCAAAAACTGAAAGTTATGTTTAATCTGTTCAGAATGGGTGGACCATTATTTATGGGAATCCTGACAGTTATTTTATTTATCATACTTGTGATTGCTCTCTTCTATCTTTTTATTATTATCCGTAAGGATTATAAAGATATCCGGGAAGCCAGGAAGAGAATCAGTTATATAAAAAGTTTTGGCATCCTGGGCCTGGTCACCGGCATTTTGGGCCAGATGATTGGTCTCTTCCAGGCATTCAGCGCCATTGAAAAAGCGCCGGATGTCTCCACTGCCATCATGATGGGAGGGTTGAAGGTATCGATGATCACTCCCCTGTATGGCATGACAATATTCCTGATCTCTTACCTGCTATGGATAGCAATTGACTTCCTGGCGAGCAAACAGACTAATCTGTAACCAGGTCATTCCCTGCTATTTCCGATGTACTCCAATGGGTCAGTCCATACGAGGCTGCCCAGTCGGTTGCCATGCCGTTTACCCCAAACTTAAGTGTCCTGGCGTCATATCCCAAAACCCGCAGATACGCTGCCATGAAAGCACTGGTTTGTCCGGTATAGCAATATACAACCACCGGTTTATCAACCGGAAGTGTCATCAGGTAGGTATCAGTGATCAGGTCCTCGTTGGGTGTATACTGAACGGCTCCGGGAACATGACCCAGGGTATAATGGTTAACGGGCCAGTAATTCACAATATAGTAATTATCCAGGTTCCCAAATACTTCAGCGTCTGAGATACCTGCGACTTCGAACCCTTCTTCCAATACCACAGCAATCCTGGCCTCAAGGATCTCTTCACCGGTTTTAAATCCTGTCTCGATAACAGGCATGGGACCCTCTTCACCTTTTGGGTTATCTGTCGTTTCAAACTGGGTGGCATACGTGTTTTTGCTATTTGAATTCAACGAACCTGCACATGCAGCGTTCCATGAACTCATTCCCCATTTAAGGGAATAGGCATCATAGCCTGCTATACGAACTAATGCGGTGACAAATCCTGCCGACTGACCGGTATAACAGGTGATAACAATTTTATCATACCCGGTCACATCCATTGCATCAAGGTGTGAAATAATATCAGCAGAAGCAACATTGACAGCGCCGATAATATGACCAATTCCGGTATAGTCTTCTGCACTCCTGATATCAATAACATAAGGATTACCGGTCAGAATTTCTGAATTAAGATTGGTAGCGGTAATATACTTTGCGAAAGCTTCAACATTTACCGGACTGTCTGCCGATTCCAGGTATTCCGCAAGTTCCAGGGATTCATCAACTGTTTTTCCGCAGGATACAAACAATACTGAAATTGTAAAGATGCCAAGCATCCAGAACTGAAATTTTTTCATAATGTAAATTTTAATGGTGATTAGGTTATTATTAAGTTTAAATAATTATTATTTGCTCTTATCGGTTTCTAACAGGCACTAATTAGAGTCTGTCAATTAAGTGGAGTGGCTGGATCAAAATGTTCGTTGGGAAGTGCGCAGTCCCGATTTGTCGGGATGAGCAATTTCCCGACGAGCGTAACGCAGCAATCGGACATTATGGACAGACACTAATTAAACCAACCTGCCGGTAATGATCCATCCACAGTTATATGTGATGTTGAA
>JBBDIE010000012.1:0-8602 GCA_040880545.1 Bacteroidales bacterium
TACTCACCAAATCTTTTCGCTACTTCCTTCCAGTTGACCACATTCCAGAATGCGCTGATGTAGTCGGGTCTGCGGTTCTGGTAATTCAGGTAGTATGCATGTTCCCAGACATCCAGTCCGAGAATGGGAGTTCCCTTTACCTCAGCGATATCCATCAGCGGATTGTCCTGGTTGGGTGAGGATGCTACCACCAGTTTGTTACCTGCCTGTTTCACCAGCCATGCCCAACCTGAGCCAAAGCGGGTTGCGGCAGCGTTGTTGAATTGCTCCTTAAAAGCATCGAAGGATCCGAAATCCTTGTCGACGGCAGCTGCAAGGTCACCGGATGGTGCTCCGCCTCCATCAGGACTCATCACCTCCCAGAAGAGGTTGTGGTTGTAGTAACCTCCGCCGTTATTTCTCACACCTGCAGGTTGCGACGAAACAGCAGCCAGGATCTCCTCAATGGACTTTCCTTCCAAAGGTGTTCCTGAAATTGCATCGTTTAATTTCGTTGTATATCCTCCATGATGCTTGGTATGGTGAATCTCCATTGTACGTGCATCGATGTGAGGTTCCAGTGCATTATAATCGTATTTCAGATCTGGCAATTTAAATGACATAATTCTATTTCTTTTAATTTTTAAAAAATTTTAACTTTAGTGACAAACGGCTATTTTTTAACCTGTAAGTGAATCTCCGCTTGTGTTTTTTAAACAAACTAAATAACGAATTGTTTTGTGCAGTTTTGGATTTTATCAGGGCAGGGAATAATTATTGCCTGCAGGACAGAAACATTAGGCGACATTTTGGACAGACACTATTTAGAGTCCTATAGCAGCTGTATTTTCTTAATACTATACCTGTCGTCCGCCCATACCCTGAGCAGGTAAGTGCCGGCCGGGAAATGACCCAGGTCGAAATCATGTACCTCGTTCGTCTTTATCAGCATAAGGCCCTGCATGTTGTAAACCTCCACATTCGTAATACCCTCGCCCTCAATAATCATCTTTCCGGTGCTGGGATTCGGATAGACTCTGAATCCTGGGACTGCCGGCTCCAGAACACCTACATCTTTCTCAACATGTATGACAAGCGTATCCGACGATCCGCAGTAGTTGGCAAAGCCATTCAAAACTTCTACCCACACGGTATGATCACCCACCCCCAGGTCACTGCCTGATAATTTAATACTATAGGTATCGCCACCTGTACTCCAAATGTAATCGAACATTGGATCATCATTGCACTGATGGGCCGAAAGATCAAGCTGATCGCTCTTATTGATCGTGATCTCATCCTCCAGGTTCATATCGGCCAGGCAGTTATTATAGTGGACCATGATGCTGCCCTCGTCCACACATCCATAACTATCGGTTACAGTTACATTGAAATAAGAGCGCTCCTCATAGTTTACAACAAGCGTCTGTGTTGTATCTCCCCTGTCCCAGCTCCAGCTGGCTCCCTCTCCGGCAATAATATGGATCGTATCCTGATCGCTGTTGAAACAGTAATCTGATACAGGCGTTGCCACCGGGGCAGAAAATGTTAACAGCACCGTATCTCTGTACTCCACACCGCCAATGGACACCTCCAGCCAAATCTCCTGTTCCCCCGGTCCATAACCTGCAGTATCAGCAATAACAAGTCTAAGGTTGGTGTCGTCTGACCAGAGGTAACTATCAAATCCGATCCCGGCATCCATGGTATAACTATCGTAGGAGCAAACCCTCCTGTCTGTACCAAGACTGAATATCCCCTCCTCAAACTCTTCCGCACCCAGGTCAGGTGTGAGCACATCACGCTCATTTCCGTCAAGATCGGTGATCATCCCCTCAACTGCCACGCCCGTATTGTTGTGCAGTACATGCCGTGAATACCAGGTCGTGTCGTCCCTGAACTGCGGATCGGCCGAGAAGGAATGCTGGTCGAGTCCTGTTACCGAAACAAAGTCGGTAAACTGATCATACGTTACCCCTTCCCATAAACCGAAAACATCCCCACTGCTATAGAGGTTATTATGATCCGACTCCACTTCCGGGATATCAAAAGCAATACTGTACAGTTTTCCTCCTGCCAGGTTGGCCAGTACATTGTTCTGCTGAACAAAATGATCGCAGGAATTCGAAGCCGCGTAATAGATGGAACTGTTGGCATTGTCGCCGCTAACAACCATCGTATTGTGGTAGAGGTAAAGATCGTTCCGTGGATAAACAACATAAGCCCTGTTGCTTCCGGTAGTGTGTAGTCTGAAAGCATTATTGGATAGCAGCGTACTCCCGGCCCGGGAATTGACCTGGAATTCCGATGCTGATCCTATTCGGAATACATTTTTTCGGATACTCAGCGAATCGCACTCTGACCCTGCACCGATCGCCGAGAAAGTGGCATGATCGGATTGCACGCTGTTCCCGGCGATCTCTGCAAGGACCATATCATTGAACAGTAGCATCCCGTGTGACTGATTGAGAAAATGGTTGCCGGAGATCTCAAGATAATCCTCTCTGGTATCTGGCTTTTCCAAAATAATCCCATAACTGCCATTGAGAAAATGGTTATCGATTAAGCGAATGGATGAATCGGCCGTACCTGCAGGTGAAAAGACCAGTGCCAGCTGATCGCTGCTATCATCCGATTCAATCCCTTTAAATACATTGCCTTCATAATAACCCGAATGCGTCCCACCAGCGATCTCAAGCAACCTGCCCTGGTTGCTGCTCAGTGCCTCCAGGGTGATATGCTGCAACACAAAATTGTCCAGCCCATTGACTTTCAGGAGGTAATTTTTCTCTGGCTGACTGTCGTACGAGATCACTACGTCGGCGGCCACCCCTGTCGATGAACGCACTATAAGGGAATCCTCCGCCGGGTCATACCCCGGGAAAGCGGGTGGCAGACTGATCTGCCAGTTGTATGCTCCCGGTTCAACCGATAACGTCACCGTGCCACTAATACCGCAGCCTGCCAAAGCGATCAACGCATCATCCATCGTTTCATAATCTGCCCCCGTACCTACACGGTACCCTCCATTGAGCGGTCCGCCACACTCGGCAGCGATCACATCGGCGCCAACCACAGCGATCCGGGAATCCCGCGCGTCACCGTCATAGTCTTCTGTAACACCTGTCAATTCAAGCCAGTGGCTGATCTCCCCGATCGCTATGCCCTTGCCCATCAATTCCAGGTTGAAGGTATGCAGGTCGGAATCTGACAGGAACCCGGGGTCCATATCGATGGAGTGGGCGCCATTCCCGGTTGACTGCCACTCAACGAGGCTGTTCACCCACTGATTGGTATAAATAAACCTGTCGCTGTTGCTGTGCAGCAGGTTGTAATCGTACCTGACTCCAGAAGCGGCGGCATAGATGATCACTCCGCCGGCTTTATTCACCAACATATTATTAAATACAAGGGTCGAATTGCATGCATCTTCCATGTTGAGTGACCTGCTCTCATTCGAATCACCGTATATATTCACACTGTTGTGAAAGATGCTGTGGGCAACAACGTTTTTCAATGCTATACCGGCTGACTGCCCGGTGGCATGGTAGTGGATCATGTTGTTGGCGACGATCGACTTCTGGTAGCTTTGGTCATCGTTATACTGTCCGTTGCAATCCAGCAGGTAGATCCCTGTCCAGAATACCTCAATGGGTGCCGCATGCGTGATCATATTCCCTGTGATGCTGGTCCATTGCTGGTATTGCATATAGATACCCGACTGGTGCTGGTTGTGGAAGATGTTGTTTTCGATCACATTCCACTCCTCAAAACCACTCTCGTCGCCGATGAAATAGATCCCATACCCTCCGTCAGAAAAATAGTTGTTCGAAAACCTGTTGTTGCTGTCCTTGTCACCATTGGAAAACACCAGGGCATGTTCAGTTGAAGGGCTGTAAAGATGGCATCCCGAAATTATATTATCTTCTGCACCGCCCCGGAATTCGATCACCCTGGCATTCATGGTATTGTTTTCGAATGATATTCCCTCAAAACTGATTCGATCCGCACCATCGAGCAATACAGTATAGAGAGGTTCTCCATCTACCGGTGTATAGGTGATCTTTACTGCAGTACTGTCTCCGTCCACCGAACGAAAGGTTACCGTCTTGCCTTCATCCGACAATGGAATCTCAGGGATCACCAGCTGCTCATTATAAATACCATTATCCACCAGGAACAGTACAGGTTCTATAATTCCCACCTGCAGCAGGCTGTCCACCGCTGCATTGAAACTCTTCAGCTGGCGCGACGGACCAACAGGATATTCACCCGCCATTGGAAACCCTAAATCCGTTTCGTCAGCACCAATATCGGGATGTGCTGAATGCCTGGCTTCACCATCAATATCGATGGTAACATCGGCAAGGGGCGTGGCGCGGCCGTTTAGCCGGAGATCGACTGTATGCAAATCATCGATTGAGACAAACTCGGGTTCAAAAAACATGGAGTGTGTGTCATTTCCTGATGAATCCTGCCACGCTTCAAGCGTTCCTATATTGCTTCCCAGCCAGTTCATTTTGCCTAATGCGCTGTTGGAATAAAAAACATTATAGTCCGATTCGAACCCTGTACTGTCGGAGCAAATGATGGAAGGCTCAAAACCAGTATGTACAAGGATATTATTTTTAAGATCCAAATTGCTGCCACCGACCATAAGAGGAGACCCTTTTTCATTTCTCAATGTGTTGAAATATATCTTCAGACTATCACAAGCCTCCGTTTTAATTCCAATTACCTGGTAAGAGCCCCGGTTGTTTATTATATTGTTGCTAATAAGTCCGTTGCCCGAACCTGTAACTGTTATTCCATTCGAACTGTTTACCCCGTCACTTATTGTGTTTCCACTGATGAGAAACTGTTTCTGCCGGTTCAATTGAATACAATGCCAGCTGAAATTGTTGAACCTGTTATTGATGATCTGGTTGCCGGATTCCAACTCCGCATCGTTGCCACTGAAATAGATTCCCTTTCTTCCATCTTCAAAAATGTTTGAGGCGATAACATTGCCGGTATCGAGACTTGCATTTACACGAATTAAATAGGCGCTGTTGTCGAGCCTTTCGCGCTTAAAATAGTTGTTCGTGAACTGGTTGTTGTTGGCCCCATTTTCAAGAATTACATTGGATGGATCATAATAAGAGGAGGTGTATTCATTTAGTATTTTCAGCTGATTGATTATCATATAATCAGCACCATCAAGATACAGGGTATACCGGTGGTTCGACTGGAGCACCGCAGTATCGCTACCGGCCGAGGTGAAGGTAATGGTGTTGGTAGCCGAAGCTCCGTCAATTTCCGGGATCCTTACAAATTCATACAGTGTATCGGCTTCGATTGTAAAAACCACCGCTCCATCTATACCATTCAAAACAAGGGCATCCACTGCACCATTCAGCGATTCATAATCGGGTGTTGCACCGCCTATCACGTAACTGCCATGAAATGGAACAGGGGATGGCGGAGTAAATTCACCAGCACCGATATCAGGTGTTTCTATAGTTCTGGAATTTCCTTCAATGTCTTCGGTAACGCCAACATTGAAGCCTGAATTGTTCAATGCCGGGTGGGTGGGTATCCACGAAGTGTCGGATACAAAATAGGGCTGAACCGACAAAGAGTTCAATTCCCGGTTCGTCTCCAGTTGAAAGATTTCAAGGTTGGTGTAGTCATTGCTTTTTGTAATATATGATCCGTTGGTATACAGATTGTTGTAATCGCCGTAGCCCTTGTACCCTGAGAGCACCGGACCACCAGCCATGTTGACGAAGTTGTTGTTGCGGGAAGTGAGGTAGATGTAGGAAAAATCGTTGGTGACAAAGCAGGCACTGGCACTGTTGTCGCCCGTTACATGGATGGTATTGTGCATCGATTTGAGCCTGATAGCGTAACTGGAAGAGGCGCTGATCTCCACCGCAGCATCTGCATGATGGGTGTTCAGGTAGATGTAATTATTGATCAGGGTGCTGGTGTCGGTATCGGCCAGTCCCCTTCCGTTGGTGATGACGCCCTTTCCGCCATTCTTCAGGTAGATTCGGTTCTTTTCAATGGTATAGTAAACCATGAATTGATTCAGTGTGATGGCGGTCATCGCACGCTCAGAGTAGAACAGGTTGCCGGTTACAGATGGTATATAGCCAAGCTCCATTAAAATAGCATGATCGCTCTGCTGGGTGAATATATTGCCGGAGAGGGATAATTCGTAGGACGATGACCAATCCATGGCATACTTTCCGTTCAGGAAATGGTTGTTTGAAAACAGAATGAAGGAGTCGCGCGAAAAAGTGGTCGCATCCTTATACACCAATTCAGATTGCTGCTCAACCCCTTCAAAGCGGTTGTTCAAAAAGCTGTTATGCTTTGTTCCACCGGCAATTTCCAGGATCCGTGCATAGGTGGATCCGGTCGACCTGAATGTCATGTTTTCAAAAGAGATATAATCTGTTCCATCGAGTTTCAGCGTATAATTCTCCTGCTCCGTTGTGGCCCCGAAGGTCAGCACCACTGTGGTACTGTCGCCTGTGGCCGAACGAAAGACAATTCGGGATGTATCGGAGGCCCCGGCGATCACCGGCAGGGTAAGCTGTTCGTTGTAGGTACCTGCTTCAACATCGAAAAAGACATCGCCGTTGATCCCCAGTGCGACCAGTGAGTCGACCGCTTCCGAAAAGGATTCAAAATCGCCCGATGCACCGATGGTAAAGGCCCCGTTCATCGATGAGTTGCCCTGAAATTCATAGGCACCGATATCGGCATAGGCTGGAGTTCCCACACCGGTATTGCTCTTGTAGATATCGTCGCGCCTGACATTCCCTGTTAGATCGGTTGAAGGTGCCACATCGCCATTACCCGCGTCGATGCAGGGTGAATTGGGGAGCGGATAAAGCGTTACCGTATCCAGTAGCGGGTCGGCGATAAAATTCCCGTCACCCAGGGTACCAGTCTGGTCCGCCTCCATCCGCGAATAGGAGATCTCGTGCTCATCATTTGTATCCATGCTATAGACACCCCGGTAATTGATCGCTTCATTTTCGAGTAAAACGGTATTGACCATCACCATGGCATTGCCCTCGTAACCCACTGCGCCAGCAACGGGAGCCTCGTTCCTGAAAAAAACGCAGTTGGTGATCCTGTTTTTCCATAAGTTATAATACACCCCACCGCCAAGTCCCTCCGCGCTGTTCTCCCTGATGATGCAGTTGCTTAGCTGGCCGTTATTGAAAAGCGCTCCCCCGTCTTTACCACATGCATTGTACCTGAATATGGAGTTGTTGAAATAGTTGACACCTCCATCCCCGAAAAAAGCACCGCCTGATCCTGCCGCCCGATTATTTTCAAAGAGGCAGTGGTCAAATACATTCCCGTTCGTATTTTCACTTCCGGCGGCTCCACCTCCATGAGTGTTTCCTGTGCCGATTATCTGCTGGTTCTCCCTGAAAACACAGTTTGAAATCACATTATTGGAACCTCCCTCGATAAAAATGGCCCCACCCCTGTCTTCGGCTACATTGTTCTGAAAGGTACAATTGATGATGGTCTTATTCTGAACATAGTGTAGGTGTATCCCACCCCCAACAATCATTTCGCTTCCTCCACCTTCAACCGCATAGCCACCCTCTATGATGAAACCGTCGATAGACGCTGCAAGCTCGTTACTAACACCAAACTTGACCACATGATATACATTGTCGGTGCTATCGCCCGCCACGCCGATATCACCGCTCAGGATGACAGGGTTGCTTTTGTAATCGCGTTCCGACAGCGATGTTTCAAACCCGGAGAACCCTCCGATCAGCGTGATCTCCTTTTCGATGTTGAAAACAGCAAGACGCGGGGTTGTATGGGCCTCCGGATAGTAGGTTCCGGCAGCCACCCAGATTGTATCCGTTGCAGCGGCAGCATCAATGGCTTCATAGACTGTGGTATAGGCTGCGACCCACGAACTCCCGTCACCACCGGTTCCGGCATCAGCATCAACGTAGATTACTGTAGCCATCCCTGGAATGCGGGCGAGCAGGAAAATAAAAAAAATGAAAAACAGGCGCGTACCTTGGGTATTAAAAACTGATTCTTTCATGTCGGGGTGTTTTGAAAGGTTCTATTTTCATACATAATGAACGACCGGTAACAACAAACCGACTCATAATGAAGCGTCCTGTTGTTCCTGACGTGAAGACTTCATACATAAAGAGCGATCGGCATGACCTGTGAAGAAATACGGGTCATTCGGAGTCATGCATAAAATGCTTAGAATTATTAAAGATATAAAAATCGGGAAACTAACACGAAAATAAAACCTGTTCTACAGACATTTCCTTCCCACGCAGCGTAATGCGTTTTTTGATACAGCTTCAAATAAATGTCACTACAAACCGATTTTTACCTCTCTTATCACATTAACTATAAATTGTCCCTTGTTTAACTAAAATCAATTATTATGTCAGGTTACACGCAACTTCTTTTACAGATTTTTTTTGCCACAAAGTACCGGGAAAAAGTGTTGAATAGTTCTAATCAGGATCTATTATTTAGTGTCTGGATCATAATGTCCGATATACTCATGAATAGTTTATTTTCAGCGGTATTCGTGAGCTCGTTGCACTCGGTTCTGCGTTACGCTTGT
>JBBDIE010000013.1:0-8500 GCA_040880545.1 Bacteroidales bacterium
CTCGTAATGTTATTCCATTCGGTCATGAGCTCCCGTTGGTCGGTTCACTCGGTTCTTTCTTTCAAGGGAAACTTTTTCTCTGCCAAATCGGCGACATAAAACATACCAAAAGCAACAATTACAAGGCCCAGGAGAAATAATCCATCTGAAATTCCAAACACCTCACTTATACGTGGAGTGCCTTTGTATTCAGCCATATAAAGCGATTCGAACAGTGGATATCCTTCGGTAAAAATGAAAACACCGATAAAGAGTCCGCCAACGAATACCATGGCATCTATCTTGCCAATGGAAGCTCCGGTAAAACTGGTTCCGGGGCAGAATCCTCCCAGGATAAATCCCGCACCCATGATAATCCCCCCAACAATGGTGGACCATTTGTAGTATGGATTGATATAAATCAGGTCAAGATCTATCCAGCCGAATAATCCGAAGAGCAACAATCCTAGTCCGGCAGTGATGGCAGCTGTGAAAAAGACCTTGATAACGGTGGTGTCGTAACCATAAAACTGACCAGCCAGTTTCCTGCTTGAAGAAAAGCCACTTCCTTCAAGGACAAAGCCGAAGGCAAGGCCAATAAAAAATGCAAATAACAGATTGGTATTCTGCGTGATATGTTCGTATATTACTAATGGTCCCATGTTTATTGATTTTTTTCAGATCCATAATTTTCTTACAAAATAGGCAAGAGCATAGGCTGTTCCAAAGATGAACATCATGGATATAAATCCTCCCATGCTCAGTACTGCCATTCCCGTTAACGCTGATCCACTGGTACAGCCACGCCCAAGTTGAGACCCTATTCCGAAGAGGATTCCGCCTGCCAGAGCAAATATGAGCCGTTTGCGAGAAGTAATTTTGGGTGAATGCTCTACCTGTAATTTAAGCCGGCCATGCATGGCGCCGGAAATTAATCCCCCGAGGATCACTCCCAGCATCTCAAAAACGAGCCAGGATTTCATCGGACCTTCAGGATGTGATTCGGCATAATTACTATAGAACTCAGTTTGTTCAGCATGACGTGGCGTAATTGTTTCAACACCAGCAATAACAGCACTTTTTATGGCACCACTGGCACCCAGGCCGCGGCCTGAAATATAGAAAGAAAAGAGAAGCACCACGCCCAGTAATACACCCCCTACATAAGGATTGAAGTAGCGTGTTTTGCGAAATTCAGGAATTGATAATTCTGACATATCTGATTTATTTAGTATAACCATCTGCTCATTTGTCCGGCGTTTGTAAGTATGAAACGCAGGATCAGGCCTCCCAGCAGGACCAATACAGCGGGCACAAACGAAGGAATCTTAAATTTTTTCAGTTCCAGGATCTCCAGGAAAGCAGGGATCACAAGCCCCATCATTACCACCAATACCCAAAACTGAGCAGTGAATGGTCCTCCCAGGAACAGCCCGGCAGAATCGATCTGCACCTGGGTGCTGGCTTTGAATCCCATAAACATATGTGTAATAAAGAACAACTCTATTCCGATCAGTACGAGATCAATTCTGGCAAAGGCCAGTTTTTCCGAGTGAATTTTTGAAAAGAGAATCGTGATGGCGGCACCGGTTGACAAACCTGAAACCAGGAATAGCGGACCCAGTATGGAGGTGTTCCATAACGGTCTGGCGTTGAATGCAGAGAAAAGAATACCTGTATAGATTCCCAGTACTGGCGCAGCAATGACCAGGATCCAGGCGATTACTTTCCTCTGTTTTTCAAAAAACCGGTCCAGCATTTCAAGTTGTGGATATTTCCATTGCCAGTCAGGGACGACCTTCTTTAAATTAATCGCAGCAAGGATAAAGGAGAGCGGTGTTATCAGCATCAATACCCAGGCGCCCCACGACATAGGAGATTCAAGCTTGATGGTTGTATATAGCCTCCAGAAATACATTTTATGCTTCAGGTCAAGAAAGAGGGAAAAGAGTCCTAATACAAGTAAGGCAGGCACTATGATTGTTACTAAATAGGAGGCAGTGGGATATTTTTTATCCTTACCGGTTACATGGAAATAGGCTGAAAAGAACAGGATTCCTGCTGCCAGCCCGCCAAGAAAAAGATAGAGCGGAATTTGCCAGTGCCAAACATGGAGATAAGGATCAATATTGGGGTTCATACGGCCACTGATGATAATTTCTTCTCTCATTTTTGTGATTTAGATTAAAAAGTAGAGATGAGGTTCTGTTCCTGCCTCAGGAATGAGTGTTTTGTATTTTCTGGTTTTAAGCACCTTTGCAAGATCGCTTCCTGCATCGTCCAGGTCACCAAAATACATGCACTTGGTGGGACAGGCCTCCACACAGGCAGGTTTTTGTCCAACACTTACCCGATGATGACAAAAAGTACATTTGTCAACATGGCCATGGGGATGTGAATACCTGGCATCGTATGGGCATGACTGGATACAGGCTCCGCATCCGATACACTTATTCTTTGTTACCAGTACGATACCACCTTCTGAAAAATGGCTTGCACCAGTGGGGCAACACCTTACACAAGGGGCATTCCCGCATTGGTTACATCGTTCCGAACGGAGCTCAAGTTCGAGTTGCGGATAGGTGCCATCAGTTACTTCAACCACCCAGTCGCGGCAGTAACCGATGGGAACATTGTTCTCGGTCTGGCATGCAACCACACAGTCGCTGCATCCGACACATTTCTTTGTATCTATCGCCATGGCATATCTCATGACAACACCTCCTCTGGTTTATCTATGTGTATTTTAACGAAATTGCCCCGCATACCTGTTCCTCCCATGAGAGGGTCCTTATGGACCGTATTTATCATCTCGGTATCACTTGCCCCTTTCCCAAAACAGCGTTTCAGCATCTTGTTTGCATGGCCGAATCCATGGACCATGTAAACCGAATCCCATCGAATTCTTTCCGTTACCCTTACCTTGATGGAGAATGTACTGATCACGCCATTGGAATTTTCCAGCCAGACGTACTGACCATTTTTCACCCCTTCGATTTTGGCTATTTTGGGATTTACCCACAGAACATTTTCATCCATGAGATCCGTGAGGTTCGGATTGTTGGCTGTTCGGCTGAAAGTATGCATGGGTGCCCTGCCGTAATTGAGCCGGTAATATCCGGTTGGGGGCTGTTCGTGTGATGTGTATACAGGCATTGGTTCAAATCCCTGTTCAGCAATGGTAGTTGAGTAGAGTTCGATCTTGCCGGTATTGGTATAGAATTCCAACTCCTCACCCGGGGTAAAATAGAGATCGTCATAGGTACGCGGATAATTTTTAACCCCTGTTTTCATCATTTCATCCAGCGAGGTACCAATTTGTTGAAGCTGCCAGTCGATCTCCTCCTCCTGTGTTTTGAAAGGAAAATAATCATCCAGCCTTAACCTGAGCCCTATCTCTCTTGCCATCCACCATGCAGAACGGGTTTCAAACAATGGATCCACGGCGGGTACCCGTACCGCAATGGAGGGTTTCCTGTGGGGACTTGTTCGTATGGAATCATACCGTTCCAGGTAGGTACATTCCGGCAGGATCACATCGGCCCATGCGGTTATTTCCATGGGCATGGTATCAACAACAACAACAAATTCAAGGTTCTTTAGGGCTGCAATAGTCTTGGCCTGATCGGGAAGGGTGAATATCAGATTGGTTCCATTGATGATCCATGCTTTATATTGCAGGTCCCGCTCATTGTCCGGCAGACTGGCTTCAACAAATTCCGATGCCAGGGGGGAGCCGGCCAGGTTGAACAAGTCAGTATGTGCATCTTTCCACGATTTTCGCGGAGTTGGATAGGGAGGATGTGGGTAGGAAGGCAATGTTTTAGCCTCGGGAAGATAGAAGCCTCCCCGGCGCCCCCATGAACCAAGGAGGGCGTTCAATATGGCCACAGCCCTCAGCCGTTGGGTGTCATCACCATACCAGGTAACATGCCGGCCGGGATGAATAATCACTGAAGGTGAGGCATTGGCCATCTCCCGGGCAGTTTCCCGGATCACATCCGGCTTGATGGTGGTAATCCCATATGCCCATTCAGGAGTAAAATTTTTTACATGATCCTTCAGGTATTCAAATCCATAAGTATACCTGTTCACATAATCCTCATCATAATATTTTTCATTGATGATCACATGGATCCAGGACAGCAGTAAGGCCACGTCGGTGGCTGGTTTTATGGGTAACCAGAATTTTGACTTACTCGCAGCAACTGAAAACCGGGGATCTACCGTTATGATGGAGGCTCCCTTATCGATGGCATCAGACATTTCCTGTACCTGGCCATTGTGCATGTTTTCACCAATATGGGAGCCAATGAGTACCAGGCATCGGGTATCCCTGATATCAGTACGCTCCGGTGATAGAATCTCTTCCCCGAAGGTGCTCACGAAGGCCACTTCCCTCGGACCACGGCACTGTGCATAGGATGGGGCTCCCGAGCTGTCGGATCCCATTGATTTTATGAGATTGGTGAAGTATTTTCCGCCTGAACCATGTGACAACAGTGCAATAGTTTCAGCGCCATACACTTCTGAAATGTTTTTCAGATTGGCGGCCACTTTATCCAATGCTTCTTCCCAGGTGGCTTTACGAAATTTTTGTTCACCCCTTTCACCCGTCCTGATTAATGGTGTTTTCAATCGTTCATCATCATAGTACATGCCAACGCCTCCTGTACCCCGCGGACAAAATCTTCCATTGCAGTGCTGATCATCATCATTTCCCACGATTTTCCAAATGTGTCCGTCATCCGTTTTGTATACCCATCCGGCACATTTCCAAAAGCATACTTCACAATAGGTGGGGGTTTTTGTGATGTTCAGGTATAACTTATCTGCCCGCTCCCTCAGATCTGATACAGATGCCTGAAGCTTTAATCCCGCGGCTGTTACAAAGAGTCCGCCTATACCCAATGCAGAGACCCTTAAAAAGCCTCTTCTAGATGCCATATTCAGTCAGATTTTAATGTTATATGAATAACAGCACAAATATAGGCAGAATGAAATTATCCACACATATAAATATACAAATATCTGGATAGATAGATATGAAGAAACAGATAATACGCAGAATATAAGCAAGATACGGCTATTTAGAGTCGATATATATTACGACTCTTTCCGAATGTTTCGGGTATTGCCATATTTATTTATGGCTTTTTCCAGTTCTTCTGGCCGGTTCAGATTAATAAATTTCTCCTTTGATTCACGATCAGCTGTAATTGCCATGGAGGGCAGCGCCGCAATCATTCCTTTCATGGAGTGAAGTTTATTCTCATATTGTAGCTGAATTAATTTCAGAAAGGATGCAGGAAACAGGGATGGGAAGGGTTGAATTTTTCCATCCAGGATGAAAGATATAATTTTGTCGGAGGTAAATTCCCTGGCGAGCAGTTTAAGTTGATGAATTGTCACAAATGGCATATCAGAGGTAAGCACAACGGCAGCCGGGCTGGTAATGTGTGGAAGGGAGGAGATAATGGCCTGCACGGGTCCGGCACCGGTGATTTTATCCGACACAACTTTATGATGTTCAAATTCAGGCAGACGATCATTGGAGCTTATAATGATATCTTCTGAAAAAGCCAAGGCCAATTCCAGGGAATAGGAAAAGAGTGATTTACCTGCTATCCGGACATTTCTTTTATCTTTTCCCATTCTGCTGCTGAGTCCTCCTGCCAGGATAATTACCGAGATATTTTTCACTGGGACCATGTTCAGGGATTGAAATATTCAGGCATGTCACATTTTTTTTATCTGCTGTGCCATCTTTGTGGCAAACACAAAATCATTCAGTGCTTCATTTTGGGTATACAGCACCTCTTCTTTGGTACCTTCCCAACACATACAGCCTTTGTAGATATAGATTATTCTATCGCCTATTTCCAGTACCGAATTCATGTCGTGTGAGTTCACAACTGTGGTAATGTTATATTCCTCTGTGATCTCTTTGATAAGGTTATCGATGCGGATGGCTGTTTTGGGATCCAGTCCGGAGTTTGGCTCATCACAAAACAGGTAATTTGGAGAAAGGGCAATGGCCCGCGCTATAGCGGCTCTTTTTCTCATTCCCCCGCTAAGTTCAGTTGGCATCTGATTGTTCACGTTAGTAAGCCCAACTCTTTCCAGGCAAAAATTTACCCTGGACAATTTCTCTTTATAGGCATCCCTGGTGAACATATTCAGCGGGAACATAACGTTCTCTTCTATGGTAAGTGAATCGAACAATGCTGCTCCCTGGAATAACATTCCCATTTCCTTGCGCAGCAACTGTCTTTCGCTTTTTGCCATGGATGTAAAATCCCGTTTGTCGTATAATATTGTTCCTTTGTCCACCTCCATTAGTCCGACAATGGACTTCATCAGCACTGTTTTTCCTGATCCGCTTTCACCAATGATCACATTGCATTTGCCTTTTTCAAGGGTGATGGACAGGTCATTCAGCACATATTCACCTTCAAATTTCTTGTATATGTTATTCAGGGTTATCAATGCAGAATTATATTGGTGATTATCAGGTTAAACATCAGGATCAGAATACTGCTGATGACAACTGCCTTTGTACTGGATCTGCCAACCTGCACTGCACCACCTGTAACATGGTAACCGAAATATGCAGCAACTGTGGTAATAATAAATGCATAAAATACAGTTTTGATCATGGCATAGGAAAGATAATAGGGATAGAAGACATACTGTATCCCGTAAATGTAATCTGACACGGGGATGTTATCACCGGTAAGGCAGACAAGGTATCCACCAAACAGGCCTATGGCGACACTGATGGTACACAGTATTGGAAGAAACACCACCATGGCTATGAGTTTGGGCTGGATCAGATAGGCTGCAGAATTGATGCCCATTACTTCGAGGGCGTCGATTTGTTCAGTTACCCGCATCATTCCAATTTCAGAGGCAATACTGGATCCGCTCTTACCGGCAATAACCAGGCCCACCATTGTTGAGGAGAACTCCAGTAACAGGGAATCCCTCACCGTAACGCCGATGATATAACGTGGCAGCCAGGGATTTTCAATATTAAAATTTGTCTGGATGGTGATAGCTGCACCCACGAAGAGGGATATTAATCCAATAATGCCGATGGAACCAAGTCCATGGTTTTCCATTTCCCGAATGGTTTGCCTGTAATAGATTGAAAACTTTTCCGGCCTGGAAAAAACTGCCTTCATTAGTACCAGGTATTTTCCTATGTTTGCAAGCGTTTTCAACATGGTGTAAAATTACGAATAATTGTCCGGCTTCTTTATAAAACTGCATTTTGGCCGATAAGTTATTGATATTTACTGTATTTTTAATAGATCATAAAAGGTAATTTCTTATGAATAAGAACTATTATGCGATTATAATGGCCGGGGGAATTGGGAGCAGATTCTGGCCACTCAGCAGGGCCAAATACCCTAAACAATTTCTTGATATTCTTGATGTGGGAGAAACTTTACTCCAGTTAACATTTAACAGGTTCAGCGAGTTGATCCCTCCGGAGAATATTTATATTGTTAGCAACGCCGAGTATAAAACTATTATTTCTTCTCAGCTTCCCACGCTTCCCAGGGAGAATATACTGCTGGAACCATTCAGAAGGAATACAGCACCATGCATCGATTACGCCAATTTCAGGATACTTAAAAAAAATCCGGAAGCAAGGATCATTGTAGCTCCTTCTGATCATCTCATCATTAAGGAAAAGACATTTCTTGAGCAGGTTAATCGCGCACTGGAATTTGTTGGGGATCGGGAGGCTTTACTGACACTGGGGATAGAGCCCAGCAGACCTGAAACCGGATACGGTTATATTCAGGCTGTACAGAAGCCTGTAAAGGGGTATGAGGATATTGGTTTGAAGCGGGTTAAAACTTTTACAGAGAAGCCCGACCAGGAGATGGCAAAGGTTTTTTTTGAAAGTGGTGAGTTTTACTGGAACGCAGGAATCTTCTTCTGGACGCTGCCCACCATAATGAAAGCTTTTGAAAACTACATTCCGGAAGTACATACATTGTTTGAGAAAGGAATAGATTTTTATGGTACCGATAAAGAGGAAAAATTCATAGAGGAGACTTATGAGCGTTGCAAGAATATAAGTATCGACTATGCAATTATGGAGAAAGCTGAAAATGTTTATGTACTGGCCTCTGATATTGGTTGGTCTGATTTAGGAACCTGGGGCTCGTTATACGAACAGATGGAGACAGATAAACAGGGAAATGCTGTGGCGGGAAAGTATGTTTTTCTTTACAATTCATCGGGTAATATTATCCATGTTCCTGATGATAAGCTGGTATTACTTCAGGGTTTAGACAACCATATCGTCGTGGAGTCGGATAATGTACTACTGGTTTGCAAGAAGGAGGAAGAGCAACGGATCAAAGAGTTTGTGAATGATATCAGGGCTGATCTGGGAGATAAATTTATTTGAACTGAAAATCCCGGGACAATTCCGTATTGAATTACCTCATACCCTGCTGGCCGGATGTTATGTCAGTAAATAACAGGGTGTATCAGGAAT
>JBBDIE010000014.1:0-8388 GCA_040880545.1 Bacteroidales bacterium
CCTAAACTCTGTGCAAGCTTGCTCTCTGTGTCCTCTGTGGTTAAAAAAAAGGGCTCTTACGGTGAATACAGTGTCGGAATCAAATGTATGCTTTTCGGGGGTTAATTGGGCCATAATAACACAAAGCGATTTTACCTCTTTATTAATTACTATTTTTATACCCTGATTTGTCTCTTTCCATTATGTCCGATATCTTCGTTACTGTAAAAATTTTTAAATCCTCGAATCCGCAGTGGCGGATACGGTGTATCAAAAATAAAAATAGATGAAAATCAAAGAGATAACTGCTTTCTTCGAAAAGCTGGCACCACTGAATTACCAGGAGTCCTATGACAATTCCGGGTTGCAGGTGGGTGATTATTCCATGGAGATCAACGGAGCCCTGGTGACGTTGGATATCACTGAAGAGGTGATTGACGAGGCGATCGGGAAAAAGGTGAACCTGGTGATTGGCCACCATCCCCTGATTTTCGGCGGGTTAAAATCGATCACCGGGAAAAATATGGTGGAGCGGGTGGTTCGTAAGGCAATTAAAAACGATATCGCCGTATACGCTGCACACACCAACCTGGATGCAATTCGCCAGGGGGTTAGCGGAAAGATGTGTGAAGTGATCGGACTGAAAAATTGCAAAATTCTCGATCCGGTGAAAGGCGTGTTGAAAAAACTGGTGGTCTTTGTTCCCGCAGAGCATGCAGAAAAGGTTAGAAGCGCCCTGTTTGAAGCGGGGGCCGGTGTCGTTGGTAACTACGACAGTTGCAGTTATAATTCGGAAGGTACGGGCACCTTCAGGGGTGGAGAAGGTACAAATCCCTTTGTGGGTGAAAAGGGGAAGATCCATCATGAACCGGAGGTAAGAGTCGAAACGGTCTTTCCCGACCATGAAAAGGGAAGGATTATTACTGCCATGCTACATGCCCACCCCTATGAAGAAGTGGCCTATGATATCTATCCACTGGAGAATACCTGGAACGAAATAGGTATGGGTATGATCGGGGAACTGGAAAAACCTGTGAGCGAAAAGGAATTTCTTGCGCTTTTGAAGAAAAAATTTAATACGGGGGTGATCAGACATACCGCATTTTTGCAGAAACAGGTAAAAAAAGTTGCGTTATGTGGCGGAGCAGGTAGTTTCCTGCTAAGAAAGGCCATTGCTGATAAGGCAACGGTGTTTGTCAGTGGTGACTTTAAATATCACCAGTTTTTTGATGCGGAAGAGAAGATACTGATCGCTGATATAGGCCATTTTGAGAGTGAACAATATACAAGGGAAATAATTTATGATTTACTTATTAAAAATTTCCCTAAATTTGCAGTCCAATTGTCTGAAATAAATACAAATCCAATAAAATACTTTTAGTTAATGGCAAATAAAAAATCTGATGCCGGGACCAAAGAAATGACAGTTGCCGAAAAACTGCGTGCATTATATGAACTGCAGCAAGTAGGTACGTCCATTGATAAGATCAGGATACTGCGTGGGGAATTGCCTCTGGAAGTGCAGGACCTTGAAGATGAAATCGAAGGTTTGCAGACCCGGGTCTCCAAATACAAAGAGGATATTGATGCACTGGCAAAATCCATCAGCGGAAAAAAACGGGAGATCCAGAATGCCCAGGACCTGATCAAAAAGTACGAGGAACAGCAGAACAACGTACGAAATAACCGTGAATTTGATTCATTGTCCAAAGAGATTGAATTCCAGACGCTTGAAATTGAGCTGTGTGAGAAGCGGATCAATGAATTTTCTATCCAGATAAAAGATAAGACGGAAGTGATAGATGAGTCGACCACGCTGTTGAACGAGCGTACCGGTGATCTTGATACAAAGAAGAAAGAGCTTGACGATATTGTTTCGGAAACAAAAAAGGAGGAACAACTTCTTGAAGATAAATCTGAGCGTATTAAAGGTATGCTGGAAGAGAGACTTCAGTCGGCCTATAACAAGATCCGGAGTAACGCACGCAACGGGCTTGCCGTGGTTCAGGTTGAACGTGATGCCTGTGGTGGTTGCTACAACAAGATCCCGCCACAGCGACAGTTGGATATCGCATCCAGGAAAAAGATCATCGTATGCGAGTATTGCGGAAGAATTCTCGTTGATGACCAGATCATGGATGCCGGAGCAGAGGAGAAGAAGCAGAAGTAACCGGCTTCGGAATTATTCTATCGCAGCTCCTTCACCCCTTTCAGGTTCCCGCGTGTATCATCCAGGAAGATGTTCATCTGTTGTAAATCAACTTGTGTAAAATTCAACTGCTCCAGGGATAATGAATCCATGGTAGCGGGGACAAGACTGAATGCGGTTCCCTTTTCGGTGACAGGTTTGTGGACCCATACCGGCAGGTAGCTGTAATCTGTGATCCTTGTGGAATCGCTTTTCTCCAGTGTCAACTCAACGAGTATGCCTCCGTCACTGTATCTTTTTCGCTGGTTACTGATCATATTCCCCAGGGAATATACAACCAGTTTTCCACCTTCAATTTTCCTGATAGGTTGAACCACGTGCGGATGGGAACCTATAATGGCATCAGCACCATTTTTAAACAGGAACTTAGCCAACTCTATCTGTGATGAATTTTCAGTAAGCTGGTATTCAAGTCCCCAGTGCATTAAAACGATTGTGAAATCGGGTTCTGCGGTGGCAGCTTTACGCAAATCGTTTTTGATCTCAGTGGTATCAATGTAATTGACAATGTTGGGTGGGGTCACAGGGATGCCATTGGTGCCATAGGTGTAGTTCAGCAATGCCAGCCTGATCCTGTTTTTTTCAACGATCAGGGGATATCTTAATCTTCTTTCCAGCGCATCGCGAAACACACCGGTTTGGATCAGTCCGGTGGTGTCCAGTACATCCAGCGTTCGTTCCAGCCCTTTGCTGCGCCTGTCAAGGGAATGGTTATTGGCATTCACCAGAATATCAAATCCTGTCTTCTTCAATGCTTCAGCCAGCTCATCGGGACTTGAAAATGCCGGATATCCTTTGTAGGGTGGTCCTGCCAGGGTCACCTCCAGGTTCCCGATGGCAATATCGGCCCGTGAAATGTAAGGTTCCACATACCTGAAACAGGAGGAGTAATCGTATAACCCGTTTCCCATATTTAAGGCCGATTCGATCTGGGAGTCGTGGCCCATGATATCTCCTGCGAACAACAGGGTGAGTTTTTGGGACGGCTGGCCGGCTGCCTCCGGATTGGCGGCAGATAAAAGAAGTATAATAAATACTGCGATACCGGAGATTCTGTTCATGGATCCGCTTCAGTTATATGCAATAAAGTGTGTGGCTAAGATATAAAAAAACAGGGGAGGGTTGTCGTGTGAATAGTGTTAAAAAAGGTACGGGTACCGGTTGGCCGGTTTACCCGGTTCCGGTTTTTGAAACAGTTCACCGATTTTTCACCATATCATATCCATATAAATGCATTTAAGGATGAAAGTTTATTAATTTTGTAATTATTAAAATTTTAGCATATGAAAAACAGGAAAACAATATTAATCGTGGCTGGAGTGGTGGCACTGCTCATTCTTTGGGGGGTAAGTTTATTCAACGGACTTGTTACCATGGAGGAAGGAGTTGACGCACAATGGGCCAATGTGGAAACGTCGTATCAGCGCCGGGCCGACCTCATTCCGAACCTTGTATCTACGGTGAAGGGATATGCAGATTTCGAACAGGAGACATTGACACAGGTGATCGAGGCGCGTTCTAAGGCCACCAGTGTAAATGTTGATGCTTCCAACCTCAGCCCGCAGTCCATTGCACAATTTGAGGCGGCACAGGGTGAACTGAGCTCTGCATTGTCGCGACTGCTGGTTACCGTTGAAAGGTATCCTGAGCTGAAAGCGAACCAGAATTTTCTGGAACTTCAGGCACAACTGGAGGGAACAGAGAACAGGATCTCAGTGGAGCGCAGAAGATTCAATGAAGCGGTAAGGAATTACAATATAACCATTCGCAGGATTCCCAAGAAATTCATAGCCGGTATGCTGGGTATGGAAGAGCGTGGATATTTCGAATCTGCTGAGGGTACGGATGCCGTTCCCCAGGTAACATTTTAATCATCCTTCGAGAATCGCTGCGGAGGACGATGACCGGAAGATAAATTTTTCCGTGTTCTGTTATGAGATTTTATACCTTTTAACGAGATTATATGATAGCTGCAAACTTTTTTAACAAGGAACAGAAATTAAGACTGAAAGAGGCCATTGCCAGGGCTGAATTGAATACATCGGGGGAGATCAGGTTGCACGTGGATAACCACTGCAGGATCGATGTACTGGATTGTGCCGCCGCATGGTTCGGGAAATTGAAAATGCACAAGACTGAGCAACGCAACGGGGTATTGTTTTACCTGGCCATTAAAGAGAGGAAGTTTGCCATCATCGGTGATGCTGGTATCAATGCCGTTACGCCGGATGATTTCTGGGATAACATCAAAGAGGAGATGCTGGCCCTGTTCCGGGAAGACAAATTTACGGAAGGTTTGGTTAAAGGAATAGATATGGCAGGGGAGAAGCTGAAGGAACATTTCCCATACCAGAGCGATGATGAAAACGAATTGTCTGATGAAATTTCATTCGGAAAATAGCATGAAAAACTTAAACAGATCTAATATTGGCACACTGGTATTGATTATCATCTTTTCTGTCAGCATACAGGCACAGGAGCTACCGGTACCATCGAAACCCGGTGGCTGGGTAAACGATTATGCCGGGGTATTCAGTGCCGGTGAAAAGAACCATCTCAGTGATAAATTAAACCGGTTCCAGTTCAACAATTCAACCCAGATATTTATTGTCACCATAGATGATAACCAGGGATATCCCGTATCTATGCTGGCCACCGAGATCGGGGAGAAATGGGGTGTCGGACAGGAGGGCAAGGATAACGGACTGGTACTGCTCATGGACATGGAGGCGCGTGATGTATTTATATCCACAGGGTATGGACTGGAAGAGTACATTCCCGATGCCATTGCAAAACGGATCGTGGAAAATGAGGTGGTACCAGCCTTTAAGCGGGGGGATTATTTCGGGGGAATAGACAGTGCCACCAATGTGATGATCTCACTCCTGGAGGGGAAATTCACACCCGATGAATACCGGGCACAGACAGGATCAGGGGATGTGGGATCTGCCATAGGAGGAATCCTCTTTATGCTCATTATGTTTTTTGCCATCTTTGGATCCCGCAGGAGGTCCTTCGGAGCCGGGGGAAGGAGAGGAAGCAGCCTGCCATTGTGGATCGCACTGGGCATGCTGTCGGGTTCCCGCGGCGGTGGAAGTTTCGGGAATTTCTCTTCCGGTAGCGGCAGCTTTGGCGGTGGCGGTGGATTCGGCGGTTTTACCGGCGGAGGCGGAGGATCGTTTGGCGGGGGTGGCGCAGGCGGAAGCTGGTAGCAGAAACTGCTCTCTGAAACAAACATCGGGTACCCTTGTTAAATCATTATGAAAGAGTACATCGTTTTCTTTGACGACATCTGTGTCTTTTGCAGCAATTCAGTCCGGTTTATCTATCGGAATGAACGAAAACAGCCGTTCTATTTTGCATCCCTGGATTCGAAAACATTTAATTCTATCTCCGGCCCTCTTTCCGGGAACCGCAAACCTGGAACCGATTCGCTGGTACTCTATAAAAAGGGCCGGCTTTATTTACGCTCAGGTGCAGCTCTGCGTATCGCATGGAAGTTGCGGTTTCCCATCCCGCTAGCATCCATCGGACTCATAATTCCTCCCTTTATCAGGAATGGCATATACGACTGGATCGCCAGGAACCGGTACCGGTGGTTCGGTAAACGGGAGTATTGCTTTGTACCTGATGGCAGGCTGAAAGAGCGGTTTTTGGAATAGGTGCAGGGGGTTGATGTACTTATTAATTTATACTGGTTTGCACGCACCCGTCCTTGTTCGTTGTGCGATATTCCCTATCTTTATTCCTTAAACATTCCAATATGCATTCTTTGTCATTCAGGGAGGCTGTGCAGGAAGGAATCCCTGCATATCTGCCCCCGGCTCCGGTCCCGAATCCGGAAGTGAGCCATGCGCCCATACGCAGGCAGGTGTTAACCCGGGAAGAGAAAAAACTGGCCGTGAAAAATGCACTCCGGTATTTTCCCGTGGAGCTGCATGATACACTGGCACCGGAATTTGCAGATGAACTGAACAAGCTGGGCCGCATTTACATGTACAGGTACAAACCTTCGTATAAGATCCATGCCCGGACCATCGATGAATATCCCTGCCGTTCGAGGCAGGCGGCAGCGATTATGCTGATGCTCTCCAACAACCTGGATGAGGCGGTGGCACAGCATCCTGATGAACTGATCACCTACGGGGGAAACGGGGCGGTTTTCCAGAACTGGGCACAGTACAGGCTCACCATGAAATACCTGGCAGAAATGACCGGGAAGCAGACCCTGGTACTTAATTCGGGTCATCCCCTTGGCCTGTTTCCATCCCATGAAGATGCTCCCAGGGTGGTGGTAACCAACGGTATGGTAGTTCCCAATTATTCGTCTGCAGACGATTATGAACGGATGAATGCGCTGGGGGTTACCCAGTACGGGCAGATGACGGCAGGTTCATTCATGTATATCGGGCCCCAGGGGATCGTTCACGGGACCACCATCACGGTGCTGAATGCGGCCAGGATGTTGCAGGGTGATACTTCAAAGGGAATGAAAGGCAAGCTGTTCGTCACCTCCGGATTGGGAGGGATGTCCGGGGCACAGCCTAAAGCCACCGTTATTGCTGGCGGGATCTGCGTTGTGGCCGAGGTGAATTCGCTGGCCATTGAGAAAAGACGTAGTCAGGGCTGGGTCGACGAGGTATACGGTGATCTGGATCATGTAATCAGGCGGGTGAATGGTGCCAGGAAGAAGGAAGAGGCGGTATCTATTGCCTACCATGGCAATATCGTTGATCTCTGGGAAGCTTTTGCAGATAAAAATGTACAGGTGGAACTTGGTTCCGACCAGACATCATTGCACAATCCGTTCGCGGGCGGCTATTATCCGGCAGGCATAAGTTTCGATGAATCCAACCGCATGATGCATGAGGAACCGGAAAAGTTCAGTCAGGCCGTGAAGGCATCCCTTCGAAGGCATGCGAAGGCGGTGAACCGAATGGCGGAGCAGGGTATGTTTTTCTGGGATTATGGGAATGCTTTCCTGCTGGAAGCTGGAAGGGCAGGGGCGGAAGTTTTTGATGACAAGGGCGGGTTCCGTTACCAGTCGTATATCCAGGCAATTATGGGACCCAAATTCTTTGATTTTGGATTTGGCCCTTTCCGTTGGGTGTGCACCTCCTCAGACCCGCAGGAGTTGGAGCTGACCGACAGGATCGCCGGGGAGGTAATGGAGAAGATTGCCAGAGGAGCCCCTGAGGATATTCAGCAACAGATGGAAGACAACATTCACTGGATCAGGGAGGCGGGTAAAAATAAGATGGTGGTGGGTTCGCAGGCCAGGATTCTATATGCCGACAGCACCGGGAGGATAAATATTGCGCTTGCTTTCAATGAAGCCATCAGGGACGGGAGGCTCAAATCGCCTGTGGTATTGGGCCGCGACCATCATGATGTGTCAGGAACAGACTCACCCTACCGGGAGACCTCCAATATTTACGACGGATCACAATTTACAGCCGACATGGCCATTCAGAATGTCATTGGCGACGCTTTTCGCGGGGCCACGTGGGTGTCAATTCATAACGGAGGAGGCGTGGGATGGGGAGAAGTGATTAACGGTGGGTTTGGAATGATGCTGGATGGAAGTGAAGGGACCGATCAGAAGATACGGGAAATGCTCCATTGGGATGTGAATAACGGCATTGCCAGGCGCAGCTGGGCCAGGAACAGGGAGGCGATGACGGCCATTGAAAGGGAGATGGGGCGTACCCCCGGGTTGAAAGTGACCCTGCCGACAGTAGCCAATGAAGAACTACTGGAGGGTTTATTCGGTGAATAACAGGTCGTAGGGTTTCCGGATGGCACTTTCGAACTCGTAGAGTGCCACGTTCCTGCTAAATCTTGCATGCTCTTTTCCTTCGACATAAATATCAATGGTGGGTAAGGTGAAAACACGGTATTGCCCTGCGATCACCGGACTCTTTTCAACATCCACATAAACCAGCTCCGCTTCGGGAAACTGCATGGCAAGCATCTCCCTGATCTTTGGTTTCAGTGTTTTGCACACATTGCATGTTTCACTTGAAAAATAGACCACCGTTATCGGCCTGTTCTCAATTACAGATTTTAACGCTTGGAGGTTGTATAAGGTATTCATTTTATTTTAAATTGTGTCTGTCCATAATGTCCGATATCTGCGTTACGCTCGTCGGGAAATTGCTCATTTACACAAGTAAACTGCGCATTTCCCGACTTCGCAA
>JBBDIE010000015.1:0-17316 GCA_040880545.1 Bacteroidales bacterium
GTCAAAGCATATATTTCAGCCCCAGGATCCACCTTGGTCTCTGGGTCATCAGGTCCGTTCGTTCTGACTGATAAACCGGTACCTGGTAGAGGGCTTCGATAAAAAGAGATGAAATAATGTATGAGAATCCGGGCGAAAGAAATAGCAATTCCCGGGTTCTTACAATACTGTTTTGATTTCCCTCACGGGAATAATTCAGTTCTATCACCGGTGATAAGGCCTGATCAGGCCTCTTTTTGAATGGCATAATCCCGGCAACCGCAAGGTTGAAGTTATACTTGTTCAGATGTTCAGCATTTATCTTTTCCATGGCATCGTTGAAAACGTAGGAAGTGGAAATGTCTGCGGCCAGAAACCTTGGCCTGAAAGAGAGGTTCAATCCTACTTCCGGATCCCATGACCTGTTACTGATCTCGCTTGCACCAACCGGAATATTGGAAGCAAAGTATGGGGCCATTCCAAATGTAAAGTTGGCCGTATTTTTCCTGTATAATCTGAATTTGGCAAGCAGGTATGGATCATTTACACCACTATTTACTTCTGCACTATTGCTGGAATTCTGACGCACATACATATTTCTCAACATCACTGTACTTCCCGAAGTAATACCATAACCCACCACAACTGGCACCATCGTGGTATTCATCTGCATCATGCTGTTTTCCATTCCCATCATTCTGAGTTGCGACCTCACCATCCACCTGTCCTGGGCTGGCGTCAGACCTGCATCGGTGCTAATACCCTGGGCAGCCATTCCAACATTAACCAGTAGCAGCAACCCGGTAAATACCAGGATTTTACTTTTCATTTTTCTTTATTTTTCCGGATTCGGTTGCCAGGGTAAAATTGGCCTTTTTTATACGTTTCTCAAGTTCTTCTGTATCTAGAACAGAATCCTGTTTCAGTACGATCTTTAATTCCTGCCTGGCCCAAAAGGCTTCTGCAAATTTTATGGATTCAATTTTTTTAACTTGTTTTACCAAACCGCCGGCACAACCGGGACAATCCATTCCGTAGACGGTATATACAAGGGTATCCTGTACAGAATATTGCACTTGCAAAACATCGCCGTAAGAATTGAATTCTGCCGCATAGGTTCCGGCCGATAAAACAAAGATGCAACCAACCGCTATCATTATCCTTAAAGTTTTCATATTTATTATTTTTCTGTTATCAAAGCGTAAAACTTAAATCTGACTTGCTTGCAAGTTTAACATACATTCTAGAAAAATGTTGTTCTAATCCTGTTTTTAACATTAAATATGGGTAGATTTTAAATTTCTGAATCATAACTTTCTTCGATTTTTTACTTAGACAGATGTTTTAAATGAGTAATCATTTTATAAATTAAAAATATTGAATAATCGGTTACTGCAAATAGGTTAATAATTACTAAGTCCCCCGGGGTAAACAGCCGGGGGATTTTTCTATATGGTATCCCCTACGCGATTCAGAATTCCTCTTTATCTTTCACAATTCTTTTTACACCCTAAAACATTATGTACCATGTCCAAACACAGAACCCGCATTTCGATAATATTAACACTTCTCTGTTGCTTTACATACAATATTTCGGCACAATCTTCTACCAGGCAATGGCCGCAATTCAGGGGGCAATTTGCATCGGGAATACTAAACAATACCGATCTGCCGGAACGATGGGACCTGGAGACCGGTGAAAATATCAAGTGGAAGCGGTACTTTCCGGGACTGGGTCACTCCTGCCCCATCGTATGGGATGACATCATATTCCTGACCACCGCTATCAGTGGCAGTGGCGATAATTCACTAAAAGTTGGACTCTACGGTGATATTGATGATGTGGATGACATGTCGGAACACAAATTCAAATTGTATTGTATTGAGAAGAATAGCGGTAAACTGATCTGGGAAAGATTGGTTCACCAGGGTATTCCTTCCACCAAAAGGCACACCAAGGCTTCACATGCAAACCCCACCCCTGCCACCAACGGAAAATATGTCGTGGTATCCTTTGGTTCAGAAGGGCTGTATTGTTACGACTTCCATGGAAACCTGGTGTGGAAAAAAGCATTTGGCAGAATGAATGCCGGTCCGCATGACAGTCCTGAAACCGAATGGGGATTTGCCAGTTCTCCCATTATCCATGAGGACCGAATTATTGTTCAATGTGATTTTTTGGGTGACAGTTTTATCGCCTGTTACGACCTTGAAACCGGTAAAGTAATTTGGGAGAGACCCAGAATCGAAAACTCCACATGGTCAACACCAAATTTTTACAGTAATGGGGAAAACAGGCAGATCATAGTGAACGGATACAACCACATGGGCGGTTATAACTTTGACACCGGGGAAGAGATTTGGAAAATGTCTGGGGGAGGTGATGCCCCCACTCCCACCCCTATTTTTGCACACAACCATTTTTTTATACACAATGCCCATGGCAGGTACTCTCCGATTTATGCGGTAAGGGATAATGCAGTGGGTGATATTACCCTTCATAATGACAGTACCTCGAACGAATACATAACCTGGAGCATCAAGCGCGGCGGGGCCTATATGCCCACGAACCTGGTGATTGGTGACTACCTTTACAACCTGCGTATGAATGGATTATTACTCTGTTTTCATGCGGTAACAGGTGAACCTGTATACGCAGAACGACTTCCTGATTCACGCGGTATTACAGCCTCAGGTGTTGCTTCCGACGGAAAGATCTATTACGCATTTGAACAGGGAGAAGTATATACTATCCAGGCAGGACCGGAATTTAAAATCCTGGAGAAGAACAACCTTGGAGGGCTGGTCATGGCTACCCCAGCCATAACCCAGGATATGCTGATATTCAGGACAGAACATTACCTGGTGGGGGTCGGAAAAACCAATGAGAAATGATGTTACTGTTTAAGATTGATCCTTAGAACCTGCACAGACATTGCCGTATCGGGCAAATAAGGGTGCATAACAGGTCATTTCCACGATATCCGCATTTCTCTCCACGCTTGTCAGGTATATTGCTTCGGAAATGGGTTTGAAAAAAGTGATAAACTCAAAAATAAATAGCACATTTTGCATAGATCTTTCCCATATAACCGAAAAATATTACTTTGGTATTTAATTACAGAATCAAACAAACCGCATTATGAAACTTTCCCTGGTACTTGCTGCACTTACAATTTTTATTTATTCCTGTTCGGATCAGAAAACGGATCAACTAAATACGGGATTCGATGACTATCCGATTGAACCTGTTGAATTTACAGACGTAAACGTGGAAGATAAATTCTGGAAACCCTGGCTTGTATTGAACAACGAAGTTACCATACCGGCAAGTTTTAAAAAATGTGAGGAGACCGGACGGATTGATAATTTCATGGTTGCCGGTGGACTTTTGGAGGGAAAATACCGCGGAGTTTTTCCCTTTGATGACAGTGATATTTATAAAATTCTGGAAGGAGCATCCTATTCACTTGCCAATAAACCTGACCCTGCACTGGAAGCATTTATGGATACCGTTATATCGTACATTGAAGCGGCCCAGGAGTCGGATGGATATCTCCATACGTGGCGTACCATTGACCCGGAAAAGCCGCCCACCGACTGGTCGGGGAACGAACACCGCTGGTCAGATATCGGGGGTGGCCATGAACTGTATAATATGGGGCATTTTTATGAAGCAGCGGCAGCCCACTTCAGGGCAACCGGCAAAAGTACCATGCTGGATATCGCAGTCAAAAATGCCGCGTTGATCCTGGATACATTCGGACCGGATAAAATTGTTACGGCACCGGGCCACCAGGAGATTGAGATCGGACTTGTAAAACTGTACCGGGTAACTGGCAACAGGGAATACCTGGAGCTTGCCCGATTCTTCCTTGATCAGCGAGGAAACAAGGAGGATAGAGATGGTATATATGGTGAATACAGCCAGGATCATATTCCGGTAACTGAGCAGACCGAAGCGGTAGGACATGCAGTAAGAGCCGGGTATATGTATACTGCCATGGCCGATATTGCAGCAATTACCGGTGATGGTGCATACTTATCTGCACTGGAAAAAATCTGGGATAATGTGGTGGGTAAAAAGATCTATTTAACGGGCGGAATCGGATCCAGGCGCCGGGGGGAAAGTTTCGGAGACAATTACGAGCTTCCTAATTTCACGGCCTACAATGAAACATGTGCTGCCATTGCCAGTATTTACTGGAATTACAGGATGTTTTTATTAAGCGGAGATGGGAAATATATGGACTTGCTGGAACGAACACTCTACAACGGAATGATCACCGGTGTTTCTCTTTCAGGCGACCATTTTTTCTATCCTAATCCACTTGCTTCAGACGGAATTGAAACGTTTAATATGGCCTCTTGCACACGGTCCGAATGGTTCGATTGTTCCTGTTGCCCTTCCAATGTCACCAGGTTTATACCCTCCGTTCCCGGATATGTTTATGCCACAAAGGATGATCAGCTTTTTGTAAATCTATTTATGGGAAACACAGCCAAAACAAACGTTGCAGGGACCCCGGTGATCATCAGTCAAACCACTGATTACCCCTGGAACAATAAGGTCAGGATTGCACTGTCGCCTGAGAAGGGAAAGGAATTTGATCTGAAAATACGTATCCCCGGATGGACACAAAACCAGGTAATGGCAAGTGACCTGTATCATTACCTGAATGAGGTGCATGGTGAAGTTTCCGTGTACGTTAACGGTGAGGAATACCCGTATGAAATTGAGAACGGTTACGCCGGAATTTACCGCAAGTGGGAAGATGGTGATTATGTTGACTTAATTTTTCCCATGGAGGTGAGAATTGTTGCAGCCAACGAATTGGCCGCTGATATCAGGGGGAAGGTGGCGATTGAATGCGGTCCGGTTGTTTATTGCGCAGAGGAGATGGACAATGCAATGGATATATTCTCTGTCTCAACAATTCCGGGGAACACAGTATTTCAAAAAGAATTCAGGAAAGACCTGTTGGGCGGTATACCTGTAATCACAGCCACCGTACCAGTCGGCCGGGAAAATAATTCAACAACGGCGTCTGAGCTTCAACTGATCCCCTACCATCGATGGAGTAACAGAGGTGCCGGAAAAATGACCGTCTGGTTTCCTGCATTATAAATGGAGGAAATAAAATTACTGCCACTTTTTTTTGATTTAATACAATGATTCTGTATATCGGTAAATTATGGGCCAGTCGTCATTGTCCCATCCAAGGACATTAATTTTAAACTTCGGTCTGCCGTTATCGGAGGCATTATAAGTATGGAAAACCAGGTAGTCGACTCCTTTGAAAGTATATATTAATTTATGTCCGCTGCAGTTAGATGATCAATTACCAACATGAGTTAAATTTACAATTAGTTTTAGGTCAAGCCGGAAAACATTTTAAATAAAAGTATGTTATAACACCAAACCGGATATTATGGACCTTGAGAAAAAACGATGTATACCATGCGAAGGCGGAATTCCTCCCCTTACTGAGGATCAGATTCTGGAATATATCTCCGTGGTAAAAGGATGGATCGTAAGGGAAAATAAAAAAATTTCACGTGCATTTAATTTTGTAAACTTCAAACACACCATGAGTTTTGTGAATGAAGTTGCGAAACTAGCAGAAGATGAGGGGCACCACCCTGTTATGCATGTCTCTTATGGTAAGTTAGAGATTGAGCTATGGACGCATGCCATCGACGGATTAAGTGAAAACGATTTTATTGTTGCAGCAAAAATCAACAAACTTTAAAGTGATTGTCACGCATTCAAATCCATCTCCTTTTTTTCGGTGATCAGATGGTTCACCAGGTATTTGGGTATCTCCTCAAAATATAAATTTTCAGCTGTTATATTCGGATGTCGGATATCATTCAGAATCTCGCCCATATCACGTTTTTTGTCCTGAAAGGGTCCATCTTCCGTTTTCTGGTTCATTTTCCTTGATTCGGTTAATACCACAACCGGAACACTGAATTCCTGAGCCGCAAGTACCATCTGCAAGGTTCCTGTTTTATTTACTATTGTATGCTTCCTTACCTGGTCTGCCGCCAGAATCAACACATCTGTATCTTTCATTTTCTCGGCTGTCAGTACATCAGGAATGAGAACAACCTTGTATCCCATATTTGCAAGATCATGGGCCTGTATTCTTCCCTCCTCCGCAGGGGCCGAAAGTGTTTGATAAAACTTTATATCTGTAGTCTTACCCGATAGTAGCCGGAATACTTCCCGAATGGTCCCACTGTTGCTGTGTACCATTACAATTTTATTTTTCAGCTCCACATTTTTCAACAAATTGTTCATGAGTAATTGGGGAGCATGTTCCCAGAATTCTTTGTATTCATGAATGAAGCTAAGGTAATTTGCCGGGTAGTTTCTTACCGAAATATTGTGGCTTAATAATAATTCGTCGCAAAAATGACGTATCACAGTGAATAACTCCATCTTCTCCCTTAACAATTCAATGTATCCTATAAAAGTAGCAGGATCAAGTACAGGATTAAGTAATTCATTCTCCAGAGCTACCATGAGCTTTTTTAGCAGTGTAACCGAACCACTTAAATTATCCTTCAGGATATGTTGCAATGAATCTGGTATAGCCATAATGGTATAATAATATGTATACAATAATAAATACAATTTCGTTCATATACGCAGTTATAATGAAAACCGTTAATAAACAAATTACTTCATAAATGCATTTCCTGCTGAAAATCGAGGTTGAAATTGATAATAATCCATAAAATAATTAACTTGTTTAAAAAAGAAACGGTATACCAATTTGTTGGCTTTCAAAACCAATTAACTTTACAACAGCATAATTCATGAAAAGTGTGTACCCTTATAAAGTAACTGCCATTTACTGTCTCATAATTGCAGTGCTCAATATTGTTACCTGGACCTTTCTTATACTTTCAGGTAGAGCAGAACCCACCGAAACTGAAATCTTATCTTATATATTTCACTGGTTTTCGGAATTTATGACCATCCTTTTTCTTCTGATAGCCGGAGTACAACTTTTATTAAAGAATGCGAACTGCAGGAACCTGATGTTTTTGTCCCTGGGTTTCCTGATCATGGCCATAGGCGGGGCGTTTATCCATTACCTCTTTTATTTTGAAATGATGTTTTTTGTCTTCTCTTCGATTATAACAGGTATAACCATCCTATTCATAATAATTAATTACAGGTCCCTGAAAGATTTTATTTTAATTACTTTAGGAGTTTCTGTTTATGCATTTTTGAATATTTTAGGTCATGCAATAGAGGAGGTTAACCTATCATTAATGTCAATGTCGGCACCTGCATTACTATTCATCATAATATTAATAGTCAGCCTGTGGAATAAGGATATTGGTTTTAAATACCAGAAGAGACCCGGGAATGGTTGAAAGGTTGCGATCAAACTAAAATTTTAATAAACCCGTAATAATTATGAAATCAAAAGCATCACTTATTTTATTGACCATGGTGGCTTCAATGACCTTTTTTTCCTGTAACGGACCGGCGGGAAGCGGCGTCGAATGCCTGGAAATTGACGCTGGTTGGGAAATGTCGAAACTGGCAGAAAATGAGTGGATCCCGGCCACTGTTCCAGGTTCAGTACATACCGATTTGTTGAACAATAAAAAAATTGAGGATCCCTTTTTCAGGCTCAATGAGCATGATCTGCAATGGATCGACAAAGTTGACTGGGTGTACCGTACTTCATTCAGAGCCAGCAGGGAAATCCTAAGTAAGGACCAGGTTGAATTAAAATTCCATGGATTGGATACCTATGCTGAAATATTTCTGAATGATTCTTTACTGCTTAAAACAGACAATATGTTCAGGGAATGGTCGGTGCGCTGTGAAACGCTGTTAAAGCCAGGCAAAAACGACCTTGAAATTATATTCCGCTCACCCATAGAGAAAGGTATTGAAAAATACGATGCCCTGGATTATACAATACCGGTTTCTGATAATGACCTTGCTGTAATTGGAGCGGTTCCCGGGAATAAAAAAGTAAGCATATTCACACGTAAAGCCGGATATCATTTCGGATGGGACTGGGGGCCCAGGTTTGTTACATCCGGCATATGGAAACCAGTTTACCTGGAGGGCTGGGATGAAGGCCGGTTGAATGATCTGCAGGTGATTCAGCACGAAATTAATGACCAGAAGGCAATCATGAAGGCCATCGTGGAGTTCGAGGCGGGTTCTGTGGAAGATGGAGAAATGGTACTCCTGGTAAATAATGAGGCACTGGTTTCACGTAAAGTGAACGCGGATAATATTACCCTATTCGCTGAAATACCTTTCGAAATTGAAAATCCGGAACTTTGGTGGCCAAATGGAATGGGAGACCAACCACTGTACAACATCCGGGTTGAATTCAGGAAATCAAATCAAGTTATCCATGCGAAAGAGGCACGTATCGGGTTACGGACGATTAAACTTGTTACCTCTCCTGATAAATTTGGCAACACCTTTCATTTTCAGGTAAATGGTCGGCCCATATTTATTAAAGGGGCCAATTATATACCACAGGACAGTTTTCTGGACCGCGTTACCCCTGAAAAATACGCACACATCATACAATCGGCAGCAGATGCCAATATGAATATGTTAAGAGTCTGGGGTGGTGGCATCTATGAAAAGGATATTTTCTATGACCTCTGTGATGAAAAAGGGATTCTGGTCTGGCAGGATTTTATGTTTGCATGTTCCATGTTCCCTGGTGACTCTCTGTTTCTGGAAAATGTAAGACAGGAGGCAATTGATAATGTGACAAGGTTGAGGAACCATCCCTCCATAGCATTGTGGTGCGGCAATAATGAAAACCTGAGTGCCTGGTACAGGTGGGGATGGAAAGAAAGGGTTATCGAGGAACAGGGCAAAGATGTAGCCGATATATTATGGAAAGCGTATGAAGATGTTTTTCACAAGATTCTGCCTGAAGTAGTAAAAAATACGGATCCTGACAGGGCTTACTGGGCCTCATCATCAAGTGCAGATGAGGGGGTTCCTGATAATTTAACACAAGGGGACCTTCATTACTGGGGTGTTTGGTGGGGGAAAGAACCCTTTAGCAGCTTTAAGGAAAACACAGGCAGGTTTATGTCGGAATATGGATTTCAATCTTTTCCTGAAATGCGTACCATACAGGAATATGCCATTGCTGATGATTGGGATATCTATTCTGAAGTAATGAAATCTCATCAACGATCAAGTATCGGGAACGAGACCATTGAATTATACATGAACCGGGACTACAAAAAGCCCGTTGATTTTCCTTCCTTTATATATGTTGGACAGGTATTGCAGGGTGAAGGAATCAAAAGGGCCATTGAATTACACAGGGTGCAGATGCCCTATTGTATGGGAAGTCTGTACTGGCAGATCAACGATTGCTGGCCGGTGGCTTCCTGGTCGGGAATGGATTATTTCGGAAGGTGGAAGGCACAGCATTACATGGCAAAAGAGGCTTTCAAAAATGTAATAATCGTTCCCGAAACCATGGATGGTAAAACTAAAATCAGCATCGTTTCTGATTTGAACAACGATCTGTATGGAACACTGCATTGCAGGCTATCAGATTTTCAGGGAAACATTGTCTGGGAGAACACAATTGAAACCCATGTGCCGAAAAATTCAAGTACAATGGTTTATACATTTGACCACTCGAAGATTGGATTTAATAAAAATGAGGTTGTACTGGACATCAGCCTTTCAGAAAATAATGCTTTAATTGATCAGGCATTATGGTATTATGTGGCTCCAAAGGAATTGAATCTGCCGGTCCCTGAAATTGACATGAAAATTGAGAAAGCCGGAGTTGGTTTATTCAATATTGAATTAACCAGCGAAATGCTTGTCAAGAATGTATATCTGCAATCAACCGATCAAGATGGCTTTTTTAGCAATAATTATTTTGACATGTTACCGGGCAAAGCATACAAAATAGTTTATGAAACCGATGCTGAAACTACTGAATCCGGGATTACGTTTAGGGAACTTACAAGCAGCTATAAGGGTGAAAATAACTAGCTCAACAAAATGAAATCCGGGTCCCATTTCTTGCTGGTTTTGCTGATGATGGTTATAATCATCAGCTTCAAATCATGTAATGATGAGATTGATCCTGTTTATAGGGATAGTATGCGTGAGTTTGTAGGATCAATCAGTAGTTATGCTAAATCAGATCATCCTGATTTTATCATTATCCCTCAAAACGGACATGAGTTAGTTTCTGTAAACGGAGAACCGGATGGTGACCCGCATACAGATTATCTCGATGCTATTGATGGTGCTGGTCAGGAAGACCTCTTTTACGGTTATTCCGCTGATGACAGGGCCACACCTTTGGAAGAGACAAACTATTTGCTGGGATTTCTGAAGAAGTGTGAGGAACATGATGTGGAGGTTCTTGTTACAGATTATTGCAGTTCCATCGAAAAGAGTGAGGACTCGTACTATGTCAATGAACAGGAAGGATTCATCTCATTTGCAGCGCCAGATCGGGAGTTATCCACGATCCCGGCTTCTCATGCAATTTATAATGAAAATACCGATGATATTGCCAGGTTGGGTGAAGCCAGAAATTTTCTTTACCTGATCAATCCTGATCAGTATGCCAGTAAAACTGAGTTGGTTAATGCAATTTCAGCAACCAACTATGATTTGTTGATCCTGGATCTTTTTGTTGGGGTAACACAGTTGACAACTAATGATCTTACCAAATTAAAGATAAAGGCAAATGGAGCAAGCAGGCTCGTAATTGCATATATGAGTATCGGAGAGGCTGAAAACTACAGGTATTACTGGAATACTGAATGGGAAGATGAGAGACCTGACTGGCTCGAAAAAGAAAACCCCCGGTGGGAAGGAAATTTCAAAGTTCAGTATTGGAACCCGGAATGGCAGGCAATTATATTTGGGAAAGAAGAAAGTTATCTCGACAAAATAATTTCCGCCGGTTTTGATGGTGTGTATCTTGATATAATTGAGGCATTTGAATATTTTGAATAAACGGAAGCTTGATACAACAAGGCCTAACCCTGTTTAGTCTGTTAAAGCCACTATTTCAAATGGTTCCATTAATCCATAATCCTTAAGATCATACCCGATACCAGAAGGCTGCACCTCCGGAGCATATTTGAAACTCCACGGAGTTACCAGTCCTGGTAATCTGATATTATGATGTGGCCCAAGTAAATTTTTCAGGGAACCGTAAACACTAACAGTTACATGGTTCTCTCCCCGATTTACATAATCATCAATACGCAACTCATATGGTTTTGAATACAGTTGTCCCGACTCCTTGCCATTAACTGTTACCGACACAACCGTACCTTCCCAGCTGGGTAATCTAACCTTCACATGCCCCTTTTCGCCTAGTGTAAAGGATGCGGAATAATCCATTCTCCCACTATAAAATGGCATTCCAGACTCTTTCCATGAACCAGTAGAACGATTGCTGGCCGTTGCAAGGAGCCATCCCCTGTCCAATGGCAATACGTCAAAATCGCCCACCAGATAAACCGGCTCAAGCTCACAGTAGACCGACATAGGTTCGGCTTTAATCTCAACAACATTATCCCCGGGAACCAGTCCTTCCCTGATCCTGTATACCCCGAAAGCCTTATCCAGCCACCATTCACCCCTGATCTGCTCTAAAGGCATACCGTTTAAACTTACTTCATATAAACCGGGACGTTCAACCACAAGCCGCAGATCTTTGGATTCGAACCTGGAATCAGCAAAGAAAGGAAATTGTGCAATAAATCCGGATCCTTCAGGAAAAGTATCCCGGTCGATAATGCTGGTCCGGAATTGTGAAGCCGATACCCATGGATTCTTTGGAAAACCATGATGATTAAAAATGGCGGTCTGTGCATTATAAAAATAGGTCAGGAGAGATGTATCACTATCCATAATAATGCTACAGTAATCAAGGGTTAATGCATTCTCACTCTTTAATTCCACCTGGAAATCTGACAGATCCAGGCTGGTTTCTTTTCCGTTCCATCTCCTGATCCTTTGCTGTTTCTTCTTAATATCATGGTCACTAATAAACAGTAACAAGCTTCCACACGGATCAATTTCAGCATTAAAGCTCAGAATATCATTTGAGTACAGACATGGATACATCTCTATGGCACCGGATATAAGATCCATATGTGCCAGGTCCTTTCCCTGTGCCACCATCTGAACCTTACATATTTCTGTTTTACTGGAATTGACAAGGAAAAGAAGTTGTCCGTCTTCCAGTTGTCTCCTCATGTGCAGCAATGATCCTCCGCTTTGTTCCGTAATCAAAAATTCATCTGTTCTCAGATAATCCAATAGCCTTGGATCATTACACCCGGCCATTGAAATCCATTGGTCCGAATATTTCTGTGCCAGCTCCTGGCTTTGGCTACTTTTAATTCCATCGATATATGCCGGTGGATGACAGAGTGCTACAACGATCCCCCCATTTTCCATGTAAATTTCGAGGAGCGCAGCTGTCTCACTGTTCAGATTAGTCATATGTGTAGGTATCACAACAAAATCATAAGCTCGTTCTCCCACTACAAACATTTCCCCAAGCACAGAGCCATGGTCCCTGATTATATTTTCAGAACCCAGGTCATATTCGATCTGTTCGTCCTCCATCAATTCAAGCAATTCACGAAAATCATTATCCAAAGCGTTCAGTTCTTCAGAAGATTGGCCAACGGCATAGCTCATCCAGGCAGATGTGGTAGGCTCCAAAACAAGAATATTGTTCAACTGTTCCCCGGAGGCAAGAGCAACGGATAGTCTGTTGAAATATTGATTCAATGCCGGGTACTGTTCCCAATAGGGTGCATGGTAGGAGAACGATTGTGGAAAATCGTGTTTTCGATCTCCCAGCAGTGTCTGATAAGAGAGGTGTTGGTTCATCAGGTTAACTCCCAGGACATACTCCCAGTCACCATTTCTCTTCATATCCTCAAAAGTCAGTTCCCATCCGGAAGCACCGTAAGTTTCACTTAAACTCCGCACCCTGCCAAGTTGGTTGGCAACACTATTTAATTCCCTTACTGCCCTGATATTCCCGAACTGATCTGGTCTGCCTTCCCACGTATTAAAAAGCATATCAATCCCTGGGATCTGGTGCCAGGCATACATCGCCATATTATCCGGTCCGTGATGCGGACTCGGCCAGCCATGTTCCCAATAATGGCCCGTCCATGCCAGCCCTTTCTCTTCCGTGTATTCATACCATGGTTTCGACCATCGCTCAATAAACAGCTCCAGTAATAGCTGATAATAATTATGTCTGACCTGTTTAGACATGGAATTATTTTCAACCAACGACACCAGGTGAGGTTCCAGTCTGTATCCCCAGCGTTTAGTAAATTGTTCGAAAAGATCCGGGGTCCAGCGGATCAACTTATTGCCACCCTGGGGTGCAATATTCGGCTCATCTGTAAAAACGCCAGGAACTGAATGTCCAAACTCATTCCCAATCGTCTCCTCATATCCGGTCATGGTAACCTCTATGAATTTTTCAGTAACACCCGGCTTTAATAAATCCACATATGAATATCCGGCATACCAGTCGGTAACAGGGTAATATACCTTTTCATATAAGAGGAATTCACCGCTGGTACCGATATAATCCTTGTTCGACCCTTTGATCTCAATGAGGGAGTCTTTCAAAACATAGATCAGATGGTACTCTTTGGAACTATCCGGCTGAAAAATTGATTGCCGATGCAGCCTCAGTGCATGACCCTCATTATACGAAGATGGCATTTCAGCGGGAACTATCCCACCGGCGAATCCACTGGGAAATGAATTTTCATCATAGATCCAAACATTAATATCCAGCTTTTTAGCTCGCTTTAATGCATAAGCCACTAAGGAGTACCACTCTTCAGAAGCATACTCGGTGATCAGTCCATACCTGGGGTGAATAAAAACACCTCCAAATCCCTTGTGCGAGAAATCTGCCAACTGCTCATCAATCATTTTTTCTGTAACCTCACCGTTCCACACCCAAAACGGAACAGTCTTGTATGCATCCGGAACTACAGTGAAATTTTTACGCAACTGGCTGAAGGATGTAAAGTGGGTATCCATTTTTACTTTTTCGTCGCAGGAATGTATAACTAATGCCCCAATTAAGACGATAAGAAATCTTTTGATGCTCATATTTTCTATTGTTAGGTTTTTATCCTGCCATGATTTGTAACCTGTTCAGAATTCCCTGCGATGCCACGTGTTCAGTCTGTGGTTTTGGAACGTTGCTTCAGTCCTGTTTGTAAATTTTGCAAAATTCTCATTTTCAATGGCGGCCATCTGGTTAAGCTCAGATGTAAAAATAGCAGTTTCAGAGGATTTAAAAAATGGCTGGAATATTTTAATTACTTTCACTATATTGTTACATAATTATAAGAATAACATTCCAATGAATAACCGAATCATTATCGTAATCGTATTCCTCTCCTCTTTGATGCTTCAATCATGTTTTGAGATAAGAGAAATTGTGAAATTCAATAAAGATGGATCAGGTACATTTACCATGACAATTGACATGAGCGAAGTAAAGCAGATGCTTGCCGGATTTGGCGGAAGTGAAGAGATAGAAAGCAGCAGTCCGTTTCAAAATATGGAAACGGAATCGGCAGCTACCATGAAGCGGTTAAGGGAAACAGATGGACTGTCCAACATTAATTTTATCTCCGAGAATGATGGGTATGTGATAATAACCAGCTTTGATTTCAGCGATATTGACGCGTTGAACAGGGGAATGGACGTGGTTTATGATAACGAGTCTGAATACGAGGGAACCCCGGATTATTACAAATTCAGAAGAAGAAAATTTGAAAGAACCTCGTCACACAATTTTCTTGACAAGGTAAAGAAGGAGTTCACAACAGAAGATATGGCCACCGAAGGTATGGACCTGTCAGCATTATTTGCAGATGTTGTTTATGTAAACAAAATTATTTTTGAAGGTAAAAAAATTAAAAAAGTTAGATCCGGTCATCCTGAGTTATCAGAAAACGGATCAATGGCGACCAACAGATATCTGATTTTTAATGAAGAGAATGAACAGTCCCTGGATTTTAAATTACGTGTAAAGTAACCAGCTGATCAGACAGGATTTCGTAATCTGCTCTTTCATGTTATGCCGGGGGTTATTTAACATCCGGATTCAATGAAATGAACGATAAATTATCTTTTACACATGAATATATTTCAGAATCAGGTTCCTGATCTCTTTCTTATTCCATTGCACTCTTTTTGAAAGCAGTTGGTCGTTATACGATTGCAATTTTTCGATAACATGATCGATCATTCCCACAGGAAACACCCTGTCCTTTTCAAACACATGCCGCTTTGCTTGTAAAGCAGCAGCAGATTCATAACATGATGCAGGCAGATGATCCAGATGTACATATTTTTCCCTGTTTTTATAAATATCTTCATCCACATACAGGGATTCTGCCAATTCCAGTGAATTGTTCATTTCCAAACCATGAAGTGATGCAAGTACCAGTCCGGCCATGAGCGAATGTATATCTGCTGATCCGTCCGGAGCCCTGAATTCGAAAGTCTGCCTTTCCGGGGTATTCAGGTTTAGTTCCTTCTCCTGGGGATTGGCATCACCGATCATGTTACTATTACCAAGCCACCCCAATGGGATCCTCACCAGAACACTCCTGTTCCTGTCTCCCCAACAGATTCTGGTTGGAGCTTCCTGTTCAGGAACCAGGCGTACATAGGAAGTGGGAACAGTATTTCCAAAAGCAGTCAACGCCCCGGTAGTGTCCAGTATTCCGGCAATCATTTTCTTTGCTGCATCGGTGATCCCTGTGTTGTCAGACAAAATATTCTCCTCCCCACTCAAAACCATCATGTGAATATGCAATCCACTGCCTGCCATTCCTTCGGAAATTTTCGGACCGAAACTTATCTCCACACCATTTTTGTAAGAAAGCATCCTCAGAATCCACTTTGCGATCACTAACTGGTCAGCAGCATCTTCAACATCTTCGGGAAGGAACTCAATCTCATGCTGTTCAAATAATTCATTTACTGAAGAAAAATTTCCAACTTCATTATGACTGTATTTGACCTTTCCACCTGCCCTGGAAATCAAGATTGAAGCTTCATGTCTTAGCTGTTCCCATTTTGAAAATGGAGCAGATTCATGATATCCCTTTTGTTCGGGTACCAGATAAAGTTCTTCCTTTGGTGAACTGATATAATATTCCAACTCACCCATGGCTTTAAACTGCATCCCGGTTCGTTCCCTGAACAAGGCATGTGCTTTACGAAGTATTTGATCCGGAGAATTATCCAGAGGCTTTCCCTGACTTGTATAAAATGAACATAATATCTCCAGTGCCGGTATCTCGGAAAATGGATTTACAAATGCAGTTTTATATCGCGGAATAACATACAGATCACTCGAACCAGCACTTATATAGGAAAATAAACTTGAACCATCTACACGTTCTCCAAAGGTCAGAAGCTGCTCTAAATACTCCAGGCTCTGGATAACAAAATTCAATGACTTCAATTTGCCATCTTCTGCAATATATCGGAAATTTAACATCCTGATCTGGTGAGCCTCAATAAATTTCACCAGGTCATTCCGCTGGAATTCCGAAGCAGGTTTACCAATGAAGTTTTCCAGTTCGTTGGAATTCAATTGTGATTGTTGGGTATTCATCTAAATATGCTCTTTTTTAATTATCAGATAATAAGGTAGTCATAGCTTCAGTCTATCTAGCGTCTGTCAATTACGTGGAGTGGCTGGATTATAATATTTGTTTGCAAGGCATACGAAGTCAATAAAACCATTAGCGCTTCCCCTTCCCTTGTAAACCTTGAAAGAGAAGGTTCAAATATAGACGAGTAAATCCTGGCCACATATGATATATAACAGGTGATAGGTATGTTTAACAACAAAGGAAAAAAGGTTATGGCCGTAGATTAAATTGTCCGTTACAAATTTTTATTAAAAGTCCGTCAACACATAATTAATCACTGTTTTTATGACCATTTTATTTGTTATTCAGGATCTATTAAATGCAGATAAAATTTAGAGCGCGGGCGGGATTCAGATAATTTTCACTCAAATTTATTCGTAATTAATTTTGGTTAAACTTTTATATTTTTAATATTTACCAACTATAGAAATGATAATTCCGACATCAATGCTGTAAAGCCTCTGACTGTTGTTATTGGCTCTTGACTAAGATTTTGGATGAGGGATTCACATTTGAACAAAAAACCTTGAAATGCATTATTTATTTATAGTATCCAAAAACAATTACATTAATGATTGAGAAATATTTAATAACACC
>JBBDIE010000015.1:17416-29684 GCA_040880545.1 Bacteroidales bacterium
CCCTTGGGAAAAGGGTGCCCGTAGCATTAAAAGTATTCCTTACTGCATTTGCTATCGTTGACGATATTGGTGCAGTAATGGTTATAGCTCTGTTTTATAGCGCCGATTTAAAATTGCTTCTAATAATACTGTCCATTATACCAATCGTAATACTTACGGTACTCGGGTATTTTAAATATTATTCAAAATATCTATGGATAGGTTTGGGTGCAGTGGTCTGGCTACTGTTTCTCAAGGCGGGGATTCATCCAACAATTGCCGGGGTGATACTTGCCTTCACTGTACCAATAAGGCGCAAAATCAATGTCCGTACATACTGTCAGAAGTTATGCGACATTGTTCATGAGATTGAAGATTCAGGACCGGCAGATAACATGCTACTTACCGAAAAACAGATTGATTATATTGATCACCTTGAAGACTGGACCGAAAAAGTCCAATCTCCGCTTCAACACCTGGAACATAAATTACATTATTGGGTTTCTTTTTTAATTATGCCCTTGTTTGCACTTGCAAATGCAGGAATTGTATTCAACCTCGAAATGGGAATTAACTGGACCATAGCTGTCATTATTATGGTATCACTCTTCCTGGGGAAATTGATCGGTATACCATTGTTTACATACATCGGACTAAGGTTGAAGTTAACTGAATTACCCAGTGATGTAAAGTTTAAACATGTTATCGGAGTGGCGCTACTGGCCGGAGTTGGCTTTACCATGTCCATTTTCATTTCAAATCTTGCATTCGCACATGACGACATTTTAACTAATTCTGCAAAAATCGGAATCCTGATCGGATCTTTCGTTTCAGGTTCAATAGGCTATATTTTACTCAGATTCAGTAATAAAATGAGCGGGGTTTCTGAGAAAGAAAACACAGAAGATCCTGAGAAATAAAATGACTAATTGTTAAGAAAACGCTAATAATCAGTAAAAAAGAAAAATTTCTGTCTAATTCTGAGTTTTGTATTTCAATGAATTGTATCTTTGACAAGTTTTATGAGTTCGTTTTTGAACTCTTATATTAATTTATTTATTTTTCTTATGAACATTTTTTGTGCAAAACTAAATTATGACACACAGGAAGAGGATCTCAGATCAGCTTTCGAAGCTTATGGAGAAGTTAGCTCTGTAAAAATTATTATGGACAAATTCTCAGGCAGGTCAAAAGGGTACGGTTTCGTTGAAATGGCAGATGACAGTGAAGGTCAGGCAGCTATCGACGGACTTAACGACACTGAACTGCACGGCAGAACAATCGTAGTAAAGAAAGCCAATCCCAGAAACGACGATCGTCGTGGGGGATCCAGAGATGGTGGATACAGGTAGGCTGAAAGAGTTTTAAAGAACTTATAGTGTGATGGTCCCTGAGTAAATTCAGGGACCTTTTTTTATAACCAGTGCTTAAAGGAAAACGTCAATATCTGTGTTATACCCGACTTCAAAACAGTCATCGCATGCCTTGCTCTTAACGCTTTCTTATGAAGCAAAACAACATATTATGCGGTTTCTTTCTGACACTAATCAGTCCAAACTATCTGCAAATATACCAGTCGTTCATCCCAATATGTTCATTATTGTCCCCTCATAAAAACAAATTCTTAACAACACTGTTTCATATAATCATATAGAATTTTTTATTTTAGACTAACAATAATATCCTTAGGGAACAGTAACGAAACGATATGAAAGCAAGTAGAATAAAATTTGCGAATAACATGGAAGTGGAATTCGTAAACAGTTTACGGGAAAGGGTGAAAAACTATTTTGCAGATAACAATATCTCAAAATTTGGTAATGCAAATATGGTGATTAAGACCATATTTATGTTTCTGCTGTTTTTCGGACCCTATTTTGCCATGGTCACAGGCGCTGTTACAAATCCATGGCTGATTATCCTGGGATGGATATTGATGGGATTCGGCATGGCAGGTATCGGACTTTCAGTGATGCATGACGCAAACCACAAGTCCTATTCAAAAAATCAGAAAATAAACAAGCTGTTATCGTACTCATTAAACCTGGTTGGCGGTTTTGTCCAGAACTGGCAACACCAGCACAATAACCTGCACCACAGCTTTACTAATATTGAGGGACACGATGAAGATATTGATCCCGGTGCGATCCTTCGATTTTCGCCAAACGCCCCGCTTAAAAAACATCACCGGTTCCAGCATTTGTATGCATGGTTCTTATATGGGCTGATGACCCTTAGCTGGTCGATCAGCAAAGATTTCAAACAACTCATTGGCTATTTGAAAGAAGGGGTCTCATTCGGCAAAAATATGACCTCAGGGAGATTGATCTCAGAACTGGTAATATCAAAAATCCTATTTTACAGCTACATCCTGGTAATTCCCTTACTATTTCTTCCAATAGCATGGTGGGCGATCGTACTATTGTATCTGTTAATGCATTTTATAAGTGGATTTACACTTGCATTAATATTCCAGACTGCCCATGTGATGCCTTCAACAAAATTTCCCATGCCGGACGACTCGGGAAATATTGAGAATAACTGGGCCATCCATCAATTAATGACCACCACCAATTATGCTCCGGAGAGCAGGGCATTCTCCTGGTTTATCGGAGGTTTGAATTACCAGGTGGAGCACCATTTGTTTCCGATGATCTGCCATGTGCATTACCATAAAATTTCGGCAATCGTAAGAGATACAGCGCAGGAATACAATTTACCATACAATGTAAGCCCGACTTTTATCGCTGCGCTCAAGCAACATTACGAAATGCTGAAGTACCTTGGCAGGACGCCAACACCAACAGTTTGATTTAGTCCTGTTAATTCGAGACAGGCTGATACAGACTAATTTAATAACATATGATTTGCAAGAACGAAATCTATACTGATTACGTTCCTTCTATATAGGATTGTATTTTTAGCCCAACTGGCATTGATTTTGTGGCAACAGTTATTGCAGGACAATTTGATAAATTACATTTTATTGGATAATCCGGAACCGTCATGAAAAGGCATATACCACTTTTAATTCTGACATTAATTGTTTCTTCGTTCACATTAATAGCTGTTAACAGCGTAACGGACGACCATCAACCATGTCGTAAAGCAAAATATGCAACAGCTGAACCCGGAACCTGTCTTGATCCAAAAGCATACAGGTTTTTAAAGGCATTAGACAGAGTTGAACAGAATCCTTATGACAATGAATTTGCTAAAAGAGTAATTGATTTTTTTGAACCCGGGGTTCACAGAATTTTGGATACGCTTGTCGCCTACGAAAATAATTCGGTGCCTGTACGTATCTACTATCCCACAAAAACCAGTACCAAAACTCCTACTCCGTTGATCCTGTTTATCCATGGTGGGGGTTTCATGTTTGGCAGTATTGAAGAATACGATATGGCCGTTAAGAAACTGGCCAGAATTACCGGAAACATTATCATTTCAGTGGATTATAGCCTGGCACCTGATCATCCGTTCCCTGCTGCCCTGGACGATATTTATGCGGTAAAGGATTGGATCATTCAAAACCGCAAAAAACTTGGAATGAAGGGGGATAAAATTACCGTCATGGGTGACAGTGCCGGAGGAAACCTGGCCACGGTATTGTCGTTGAGATCGAGAGATGAAAACCTGGACCATATTTTATGCCAGATACTCTATTATCCACCAACAACATTTAAGGAAATTGAATTTCCTTCCAGATTGTATTTCCTGCGTGATGAGCGCAGAAACTACCTGCTCTCTGAAGAGTTTGTAAAAGCCATCAAAACAAATTATCTGCCGGAATCCGTTGAAGATTCTAATCCGTATGTATCTCCTTTAGAAGCTGACCTGACCGGAAATATCCCTCCCGTATTGATCATCAATGCTCAGGTTGACCCTTTAAGGGATGAAGGGCGGAGGTATGCATCAAAACTGTCTGATGCAGGACAGGAAGTAACATACATTGAGTATGATGGAATGATCCATGGATTCTTCAATTTATATATGATCTTTAAAGAGGGCAAAGAGTCCATGAAACTTGTCAGGAATTATATTGCAGATTTCTATAAGGAAAGTTGAAATAGCCGGATTGTTATAAACCTCACGCATCCAAAACAGAACATACGAAAGATTTAAAAAGCATCGAGCAATTATCAGGAGCAGAAATCGAAGTATTTTTGTAAATTAGCTGAGAATGATTTAAAACCTACCAACCAGCTATGAAAAAAATCCTTGTTACATTGGGTGCGATTGTAATTTTACATGCTTGTACCGCAAATCTAATTGACGCACCAGTAAAACTTAAAATTGAGTACGGAGATCAGGTTACTGACGAAATAATCCCCCGGTTTTCATGGGTCCTGAATGATTCAAGTCGTGGAGCAGCTCAAACAAAATACCAGATAATTGTTGCCTCCTCCGAAAAATTACTCACAGCTGGAAAGGCAGATATGTGGAACAGCGGTAAAGTAGATTCCGATCAATCTGTATTTGTCGATTATCAAGGAGAACCATTGCAGTCTCAACAAAGATATTTCTGGACCATGCGTGTATGGAACCAACATGGTACTCCAAGTGCGTGGAGTTCAGTACACTATTTTGACATGGGAATACTTTATGATTCAGCCTGGATCGGCAAATGGATAGGTGCAAAAGAAAGTTCAGCACAGACCGACACAGAAAGACCCAGGTCAATCATGCTCCGAAAAGACCTGGAGATCCGCCGGGAATTTAAAATTGCCAAAGCTTATGTTACAGGACTTGGAAGTTACCAGTTTTTCCTGAATGGCCGTAAAGTCAGTGATGATTTGCTTACACCAGGCTGGACTGACTATCCCACAAGGATACTGTACCAGGTTTATGATGTGACAGCGTATCTGGAAGAGGGAATAAATGGTGCAGGTATGATGCTGGGAAATGTGTGGTACTCTTCAGGTTTGGGTTGGCAGGGAGGTTCAGTTTACAGTGATGGTCCGATGATGGGATTGTTACAACTGGAGGTGGAATACGAAGATGGTACCCTGGATAGGTTTACTACGGATGAATCCTGGAAATGGAAATTTTCTCCCATCACAGAGAATACATTGTACCATGGTGAAACCTATGATGCACGTCTGGAAATAGCAGGTTGGAACAAGGCAGGATTGGATGATTCAGACTGGGACCAGGTTGACCTGTTTGACAATGAAAAAGCTGTTTTGTCGGCACACACTTCACCTAAGATAAGGGTTACAAGGGAAATTGTGCCGATAAATACTACCCGGCTTAAGAATGGTTCCTATGTTTTCGATATGGGGGTTAATATAACCGGCGGAATCAGGCTGCAAGTTCAGGGAGATCGAGGAACGGAAATAGTTATGAAATTTGCCGAATTGCTACATGATGACGGTACTGTTGCTCAGGAAAATTTACGTACTGCAACTGCAACTGACAGATTTATTTTGAAAGGCGGAAAACCTGAAACCTGGGAACCGGCATTTACATACCATGGGTTCAGATATGTGGAAATTGAAGGTTTGCCCAGTCCCCCTGATTCAAATACTGTAACCGGCATTAATTTTCACAATGCAGTAATGGAAACCGGATCATTCACCTGCTCCAATGAGATGATCAATACTATTCAGACTAATATTCTTAACGGACAGCGCAGCAACCTTTTTTCCGTACCAACTGATTGCCCGCAACGTGATGAGCGGTTGGGATGGATGGGTGATGCACAGATCTTCGCGGCCACTTCCTGTTATAATATGGATATGTCTGGCTTTTATGCCAAATGGATCCGTGATATTGCAGACAGTCAGTCGGAAGAGGGTTGGGTCACCGATGTGAACCCTGCCATTGTTGTTACTACACCTGCAAAACCTGCATGGGGTGATGCTTTTATCATCATGCCATGGGAGATGTACAGATTTTACAACGACAGAAGAATACTGGAAAAATTCTATGATGATTACAAGGAATGGGTGGAGTACATGAGGAACAACGTTGAACAGGACGGACTATATATTTATGATGACAATGGATGGGGCGGGTATGCCGACTGGATCGCAGTTGTAAAATCACCTGAACAGCCGGTTTCAGCGGCGTACTATTACTACAGTACCTCATTACTCGCGAATTTTGCGGGAATTTTGGGATACACCGATGATCAGTCAACATACAATACCCTTGCAGCCGGGATCAGGGACGCTTTCCATAAACGTTATTTTGATGAGCAAAAGGCCACTTACAAAGGGGAAACACAAACAGCCATGCTCCTGCCCCTGAACCTTGGATTGACGCCCGGTGATAAAATAGACGCAGTAGCAGAAAATATTAAATATGATGTTGAAGGCCGGGGAAACCACCCTACCACAGGTTTTTTGGGGACCAAATATTTACTGCCAACACTGAGTGATTTTGGATATCATGAAACTGCATATAAAACTGCCATAAACGAAGAATATCCTTCATGGGGATATATGGCTGTAAACGGTGCCACATCCATGTGGGAACTCTGGAACAGCGATTCTGAACCTCCCGATCAGATGAATTCAAGAAACCATTTTGCGCTGGGATCCATTGGTGAATGGTTTTATTCACACCTGGCCGGAATCAGGTTGGATGATAAACACCCCGGATTTAAACATTCTATCATCTCCCCCATGCCGGCAGAGGGGCTTGACTGGGCCAGAGGGGAGATCATGACCCCGTATGGTATATTGAAAAGCGCCTGGGAAAAGACAGATGAGTCATTTTTGCTACATGTCTGTATTCCTCCTAACACAACATCAACTATAATAATTCCTGTTGCGGGGGGAGAAGTTTCAGAACTGATTGAAGGGGGTACTACTTCTATCATAAAGGATAACCATACTGTTGATGGTGTAAATTCAGAAATTGATATCGTGGAAACAGATGGGGATCAGATAGTGTTAAAAGTAGGAAGTGGTATTTTTAAATTCGAGTTATTGTATTAAATATGAACTAATTTCATATATTTACCTAAGCTATGGATATTATCTATGTTAAGACAACTTCTAACCTCAACAATTAGAAATCTAAAACGTAACCTGTTATATGCAGTAATTGTTATAGGAGGTCTGTCGCTTGGTATCACTACTTTTCTGGCAATTATTCAGTGGACAGTCTGGCAGGGGAGTTTCGATAAACACTTCCCTGAAAATCAACATATCTACAGAATCTCACTTGAAGAGCGAAGGGAAAATTTTGAAAGACATACTGCCAGAATCATACATGGAGATGTTGTACATCAGCTTTACACAGACAATCAGCTGACCGGCTCAGCCATTATAGCCCGGATAGCTCCCTTCAGAAATGCCATCATACGTAAAAATGAAATTGTCTTTTATGAAAATCAAACATTTTCATGTGACCCTGAATTCCTGGAAATATTCCAACCACAGATGCTTCTTGGTAATATTGAAACCGTATTAAGCGAACCACACAAAGTTATACTTTCAGAAACAACAGCTGCAAAATTTTTCGGCGACAACAATCCGGTTGGAAAAACAATTGAAATAGTTCATCAATTCGCTTATAAGCCACAACAATTTGAAATAACAGGGGTATTCAGGAATTTTCCGGAAAATACACACTTCAAAATCGAAATACTAACCTCTATAAGTAAGCCGGATACCTATAACTCCACGGCCTGGGTCTATATAAAACTTCCTTCGGCCACTGATCCGTCCAACATGGAAAATCAGATCAGGGAGTTGATTGAACTGAATAATGAGGAAAATTATGCGCGTGGAATAATACCTCATCTAACACCGCTTACAGATATACATTTAAAGTCATTCCTGGCCAGGGAACTTGACCAGAATGTACACATGCAGACTGTATTGATACTTTTCATTGCCGGGATGCTTGTCTTTATTTTAGCATGGTTCAACTTCACTTTGCTTACATTCAGTCAGAACCAATTGAATATAAAGAGACTAATCATTCACTGGCAGCTTGGAGCAGGAAAAAAGATATTCTTTTATCAATTCTTTGTGGAATTTCTAACTATCGGTTTGATCTCTTTTTTGCTTGCCGTAATCCTGAGTATTCTTGTAAATGACCCTGTCAGTAAAAATTTTGATGTGTCGATTACCCAAAATTGGGAAATGTTGATTCTGAGCCTGGTATTGATCTTGTTGATAATGATTGTTTCTGCCATTATTACAGCGCTGATTGCCACCCGCAGGTTGTATCGTATTGTAAAACTAAAATATTTTTCATCACAAGGAAGTTCTGGCAATCCTGCAAATGCTGGCAACTGGTTTATTCGCTCTGTAATCATCGTAGAATTTATCATTACATTCATTCTGATCTCCAATCTCCTTATGATCAGGGAACAGATAAGTTATTCCATGATCCGGCAGATAGGATCTACCGATTCATTAACGGTTCAGATCCCTGACCTTCCAAGACCAGTCATCGATAACTATGCTCTTTTCAGAGATGAATTGAAAAAATATCCTGTTATCGGGGAAGTGACAGCAATGATGGAGCCACCGGGTGGAATGGCTATGGATGCATTTAGTTTCACCATTGAAGGTCTGCCCGTAACCGAAGACAGGTTGTTTGTTTTTCCTGTAGATGAAAATTTTGTGAGATTTTATGATCTTAAAATATTATCGGGGAATGACTTTCCTTCTATTTACAATACCGACGATACAACTGAGTATTTTATGTTAAATGAAACAGCAGCCAGGTTATTTGACATTGAAAATTACAGTGATCTGACAGGCAGGGAACTCAATATGAATTTTGCGATAGAAGGCTTTATTTATCCTGGACAAATTATTGGTGTAGTAGAAGATTTTCATATTTCCAATATGGAACGGGAAATTGAACCCATGGTTATTTTTCCCGAATATACCTGGTTATATTGCTTCTCTATTAAATTCAACGGAAATGCGGAACAGGGGATCCGGGTTTTAAGGACCGAATGGAATAAAATATTTCCGGATTATCCGTTCAGGTACCTTTACACAACCGATATCTATAAAAAACTATATGCAACGGAGTTGACTGAACTGAGGGTATTAATCATCTTTAGCCTGCTTTCAATTCTGATTGCCGGTACAGGCTTGTTTGCCCTGAGTGGGTTCTTCATACAGCAAAAAATGCATTCCGCCGCCATTCGTAAGATCAATGGAGCAACCACTCACCATATCATGTTTCCGGAATTAATGCAATACCTTGTCCTTGCACTTATATCTGCTATCATAGCGATTCCTGCTTCCTGGTATACAATGAATAAATGGCAGGAAAATTTTGTATACAAAACATCGATCCCACTATGGATTTTTCCTGCAATAGCATTGTTCCTGATCCTGTTTTCCTGGATAGCAGTTTTCTATCATGCCATCCGGCTTTCCCGTCTCAATCCGCTGGAATTTATTCGTGGCAAATAGAGCTTTTCCAGGTTTAATGTTTTGCTTTTCCTGTGTTTACATGGCATTGCTGTCAGGGTTGTACAATTTCCCGGGCATTGAACGTTAATAATTCCTAAATTTCAATTACCCTAAGAATGTAGTACCATTCTATTGCGTTATATTCACGGTTCAAACAAGCTCATTATGAAACGCACATGTAATTCAGTCATACTGGCACTCACTTTCGTTATAACATCCGGCCAGTTACTTTCAGATTATGAATTGAGATCAGATTTACTGACCAGCCACTGGGATGCGTCCTGGGTAAAGGTTCCTGGTACGCCGGGCTATGGATATGGTGTATATTTTTTCAGAAATCAGATTGAACTGGAGAGCATCCCTGAATCTTATATAATTCATGTGTCTGCTGACAACAGGTACAAATTGTTTATCAATGAAGAGTGGATCGGACTGGGGCCGGCAAGAAGCGACGCAGACAACTGGAACTTTGAAACGTATGATATCGCACCCTATCTTAAACAGGGAAAGAACATCATTGCTGCCGAGGTCTGGAATTACGGAGAATTGAAGCCATGGGCACAAATTTCGCAATTTACAGCATTTATTGTCCAGGGCGACAGTAAGCAATCTTCCGCTCTTAATACACCTGGGAATTGGTTATGCCGGGAAGTTGAAGCCTACCGTCCCATGGAAGTGGACAGGAAAGCACTGGGAACCTTTATTGTTGTGGGACCGGGCGACATAGTTGATGGGAATAAATATCCGTGGAACTGGAAGAGCAACGGCTACCATGATATAGATTGGGTCAGGCCTGAAATTCTGTATCCGGGGTCTCCCAAAGGGGTTGGAACAGACATAACCCATGCCCTGGTTCCGAGAACCATTCCGGCCATGGAACTGAAGAAAATAACATCTCCGGTAATCAGAAAAATTAATCCTGGACCAGTCAGCAATGGCAGAAAAAAAGCCCTGGCCGGATTTACTGTACCACCGAATTCTACAACCTCGTTCCTGTTGGATCAGGAAGAACTGGTAACTGCCTATCCGGAGTTATCCATATCCGGAGGAAAAGATTCGGAGATTAAACTTACCTATGCCGAATCGCTTTTTAATCAGGAAGGCAAAAAGTTACACCGGGATTCTGTGTCGGATTCATATTTCAGGGGTAACTCCGATTTGTTCATTAGTAACGGTAATGATATTCAACAATATACCACATTATGGTTCAGAACCTTTCGGTATATCTTCATGGAAGTTTCAACCGGAGAAGAACCCCTCACCATAAACAATTTAACATCGGTTTTCACAGCGTATCCCTTTGAAGAAAAGGCCTATTTCAATTCAGATAAAGAATCAATCGATGCCATTTGGCAGGTGGGGTGGCGTACGTCGAGGTTATGTGCCAACGAGCTCTATTTTGATTGTCCTTATTACGAGCAGATGCAATATGTGGGCGATACACGTATACAGGCACTTATCACCCTGTATGTATCCGGGGATGACAGGCTGATGCGTAAATCCATTACCGATTATTACAATTCCATCATACCGGAAGGACTGACATTGAGCAGGTACCCCACCGACCCAAGGCAAATTATTCCTACCTATTCGTTATTCTGGATTTCAATGATCCACGACTATTTATGGCACCGGAGTGATTATGGCTTTGCTGCAAGATACCTGGTAAGCATGCAGCATATTTTACATTGGTTCGAAAACAGGATTGATATTCGCACAGGTATGCTGGGCCCACTGGAATACTGGCCATTTGTCGACTGGACCGATCAATGGCCCTGGGACAGTGAAAAACGTATGGGGGGTGTGCCGCCTGGTGGTCAGGAGGGCAAATCATCCATTATCACACTTCAGTATGCCATGTCACTTGACCAGGCAGCAGATATTTTCAGTATTTACGGACTGGACGACCTGGCTTCAGAATACAGTAAAAAAGCCGATGCACTCATAGAAGCTACCAGAAAGTATTGCTGGGATCCTTCCCGCGGATTGTTTGCTGATACGCCCGACAAGCGGTCATTCAGCCAGCATGCGAACACATTGGCTATACTCACAAACGCTATTCCACCCAATGATCAGCCACTATTCATGGAGAAAGTGATCAGGGACAAATCACTGGTCCAGGCTTCCCTGTATTTCCGGTATTATGTAAACCGCGCTGTAATTGATGCAGGGTTGGGCCATAAGTATATTTCGTTGCTTGAACCCTGGGAAAAAATGATCGATCAGGGTCTCACAACATTTGCTGAAATTCCGGATCCCGAACGAACAAGATCCGATTGTCATGCATGGAGTTCAAGCCCCCTCTATGAATTACTCGCCACAGTTGCTGGAATCAGACCGGCCTCAGTAGGATTCGAATCGGTGATCATAGCGCCTCATCCGGGAGATCTTACCTGGATCAAGGCGGGAATGCCCCATGAATTTGGGGAAATAACCATCGACCTGAAATTTGCCAAAGATGGTTCTGCAAAAGGAACAATCACACTTCCAGAGGATTTGACAGGCATATTTCTCTGGGACCATCAAACCATTGATCTTACCCCGGGAACACAGAAAATTTCCATAAAATCAATGGGCTCTAAGTTCAATTCTCCATAGCGTACCGAAAACGGGAAAAGAACTTGAAAAGACTTACTTCTGGATATAAATTTTCATAACTGTTTTTCATCAATTTTAGTAACTTTGGCACTTTGACTTCCTGGATAAATTAAATCATCAACTAAAATGATTCAGAAATATAGTAATCTACAATTGTGGACACTGGTAATATTACGGGTGGCCATTGGCTGGCATTTTTTGTATGAAGGAATAATTAAATTACTAAATCCAAACTGGTCCTCGGTTGGATACCTGATGGATTCCAAGGGTTGGTTTTCAGGGATTTTTCAATC
>JBBDIE010000015.1:29784-48543 GCA_040880545.1 Bacteroidales bacterium
TCCCTGATCCAGAACTGGAAAGATGCTGCCGACAGAGACAATACCGATCGCAGGTACAATGACTATATGCAGCAGGATGACCTGAATATTGTGGTAAATGGTGTATGTGACCTGTTTGATGTAAGGGCCGAAAGAGGGTTACAATCTTCAGCAAATATTCACAGGGAAGGCTTACATGGTACCTTCGGAAATCAAGCCAGGAGATACAGGGATTACCGGGATTTACTGCGGGCTGATGATATAGATGCAGTAATTATAGCGACACCGGACCATTGGCACGCAAAGATCGTCATAGATGCAGCAAGGGCAGGTAAACATGTATATGTTGAAAAAGGGTTGACGCGTACACTTGAAGAAGTTTATGCCATTCGTGATGTAGTAAAGGAGACTGGAATAACATTTCAGCTGGGTCATCAGGGAAGGCAGACCGAGAGTTACATTAAAGCTGCCGAAGCGGTCGATAAGGGTCTGATCGGCGAAATCAACCTGATTGAAGTCTGTACCAACCGAAATTCTCCCAATGGTGCATGGGTATATAAAATTGATCCGCAGGGAACAGAAAAGACCATCGACTGGGATAAATTTGAAGAACCATGTGAAGAAAAACGACCTTTCAGTCCTGAGAGATTTTTCCGCTGGAGATGTTGGTGGGATTATGGCACCGGTCTTTCAGGAGATTTACTGACCCATGAATACGATGCAATCAACCAGATAGTAAAAATGGGTATACCTGAAACCGCCGTTTCTTCAGGCGGGGTATATTTCTATACAAAACCGGAACATTATGTGCATGAGGTACGCGAAGTGCCCGATGTATGGAACGCCGTTCTGGAATACCCGGAACATAATTTCTCACTATTATACAGTGCATCACTGGCGAGCAACAAAGACCGGGGTAAAGTAATCATGGGCCATGATGGGCACATGGAACTGGGAAATAACCTGAGCGTTTATGCCAGCAGGGAAAGTACCCGCTATAAGGAGAAGATCCAAAGTGGATTGATTGATCCGAAAACACCAATCTATTCATACATTCCGGGACGAAAAGATGTGGATGCTGTTGCCTCACCTACGGAGCAATATTTTGCCGGACGGGGACTTTTGTTTACATACCGTGGTGGCAAAAGGGTTGACACTACACACCTTCACGTGGCTGAATGGGTTGAGGCCATCAGGGAAAACAAACAACCGAGCTGTGATATTGACCAGGCATTTGAAGAGGGGATAACAGCAGCTATGGCAACCATTTCTTACAAAGAAAACAGAAAGGTTACCTGGGATAAGGAAAAGGAAGAGGTATCCTGAGCGGTTGCAATCGAATTAAAGCTCTCTTATCCAAATATTTCTGAAACTCACCGGGTTTCCATGATCCTGCAGGAAGATGGGCAGTCTTTCCTGGTGGGTTGAATAAGATTGTATCCCTATAAAATCGGTAGTACCCTTGATTTCAACATGGTTTTGTACCAGCACCCCATTGTGTATAACGGTTATGAAAGCAGGCTTTTTTAAAGATCCATCTTCATTAAACTTCGGGGCCTTCCAGATGATATCGTAGGTTTGCCACTCACCCGGGGGCAAACAGGCATTTACAAGTGGAATATGTTGTTTATAAATGGATGCCGCCTGACCGTTGGAATAGGTTCGGTTATTGTAGCTGTCCAGTACCTGCACTTCGTATCTGCCCATTAGAAAAACACCACTGTTTCCCCTGCCCTGTCCTTCTCCCTTTATTTCTTCCGGGGTGCGCCACTCAATGTGAAGCTGACAATCACCAAAATAGTTACGTGTTTCAATACCACCGGCACCCTTCTTTACTGTCAAAATACCACCCCTGATGTCCCACGTTACATTTCCACCCTTTTCGGATCTCCACATGGAAAGGTCATTACTTTCACCCAGCAATATAATGGCATCCGACGGAGGTTTCGTTCCATCGGCAGGAGTAACCACCACCGGGACCGGGCTCCATTTTTCGGTTGCTTTCGGATCGGTTATCTTCTCCTGGGCCGTTAGTATGGGAAACAATAATAAGCCAGCTAAAATAAAGGAACACCTTTTCATAATTTATACATTTTATGAGTTAATATATCTGCAATAATAATACATCCGAAATCGTACTACATTATATTTTCACCACGAATTTGGTAAATGTTCCGGATTAAAAATAAGAAAAAGCTGGTTCATTCCACCATGGGATGTTATTTCTTATAATCTTGCCAGATGGCATGAACTTCAGTAATGAGTTGAAGTTCTGAGCAATGGTAGTCACAGATCATCGTGGAATTCAGATATATTATAAAATCCTCCAACTCCTTTCCTCGCAGGCCTGTAATCGCATTCAAATTTTCAGGAGCCAATGTTTGTTCAAACAGTTCAATCAATTTACTATCCCGTTGTAATTTAAAGGCTCTCCTTGCCCCCTTCTCCCTTTTCGACAAATTGTAGTAAAAGTAAGAAACAGGAGAATTGATCAGAAATTTTGTGCTTTTGATCATATCCTCATTCATATCAAACGGAATTACCCCTGGATCCTGCTTAGGCAGTCCCAGTTTCTCTCCTGTATCCTCCGGCAAGCCCTGACGTTTCACCTCACCTAAAAAGTCACCGTAGGTAGAGCCCCAGGGAAATACAGTTGCTCCTCTCAATAAGTAAACTTTTCTGGTAAGCTTCAAATAGAAACCGCCCATATCTTTATTTACAGCGATCGTTGTATCATTAAATGCAATATTGTAAAACGAGAGGCTATCAGATTCCCTGCAATTGAGTGAGAATATCCCCAATGAATCTGTAACATCCCCTTGTCCGCTACCGTGTGCGTACACGTGCGTATATGGAACAGGTACGAAAGATGCGTCGTACACTACGCCTGAGCAATGATGCAGTTTGGTTCCTGTTTGTGCATTTAACTGTTGAATAAACAACATTGATAATACCCAAATTATAATTGGGGATGAATTCATAAATGAAAAGTATGAAAAAAGAGAATGGGACGTAGGTACATTAACTTTTTTTAACCTTGTTTTGTACATACCAGGTTTATCCTTCCAGATTATTTTTGAACATACAGGCATAATATAACCCTATCTGCAACCGGTACCATTCAATGTTTTTTCATATTTTTGTATTCCATGAACAGTCCTGTATATTAAGATAGCTTATAATCCAGATATCATGAAACAGATGATCTTATTATTAATATTACTAAATACGCTCAGTTGTATGAACCAACAAGATCCACAAAACTACGAGGTGGTTGTTGCAGACAGCACTGTAAATTCCCTGGGAGAAGGGGCCATTTGGGATGCAGCCGGAAATCGGTTATTCTATGTTGATATATTAGGAAAAAAGTTGTTTGAGTATTATCCTGAATCAGGGGAAAAGAATGTACATGAGATGCCGTCTATGATAGGCACAGTAGTTGTTCGTACAGATGATGAAGTTCTTGTGGCGCTGGAAGACGGTATTTACAGTTATAATCTTACGCGCAGGGAGCTGAATTTTTTGGTTTGCCCTCCTCAAAATGACTCAACCCAGCGATTCAATGATGGAAAGTGCGACCCTGCCGGGAGGTTATGGGTCGGAACCATGTCGCTGCAAGGTGACAAGAAAAAATCCCACCTATTCTGCCTTGACCCTGCCACAGGAATAACGGTAAAACTGGATGGCATAACCACTTCCAACGGAATAGTGTGGAGTTCCGACAAGGAATATATGTACTACATTGACACGCCCACACAGCAGGTAATGGAATTCAAGTATGACAATAGCACAGGCGACATAAGTGAGCCAAGGATTGCTGTACAGGTCGCAGATTCTCTGGGATATCCGGACGGAATGGCTATTGACGGTAATGACAACCTATGGGTTTGTATGTGGGGAGGTTCATCTGTATGCTGTTTCGATCGTAAAACAGGTAAGCTATTGGAAAGAATTTCTGTGCCTGCAAAAAATGTGACATCATGTGCATTTACAGGCGATAAACTCAATGAAATGTACATTACAACTGCCCGAATAGCAACCTCAGATGAAGAGATAAAAACCTTTCCAAATGCCGGTTCCTTATTTAAAATAACTCTAAAATACAAGGGAAGCCATTCGAATCGTTATAAAATTAACAATAGAGTTTTATAAATCACATTAATAATCTATATTTGCAGATATGTACATATTAATTTTATAGAACTATGAAAAAAACACTCTTAATTTTTGTTGCTATTGTTTTTGCAGTTACTGCTTGTAATAAGCAAACTTATGTTGACGGTACGTACACTGTAACTTTCAATGAACCCAGTCACAGTTACACAGGGTTTGTTACAGTTACGCTTGCTGAGGATGCCATTACAGATGTAGACTTTGACTACATGAATGACACCATTGACCTCAGAAAATCTGAAGATGATGCTTACAAACAAAGGATGCTTGATCGTGGGATGACTACAAGTCCTGATGAATTTATTCCTTTAATTGAAGCAAGCCTTCAGGCTGCAACCATCATTCCTGAGTTCGTTCCGATAGATGCAGTAACCGGTGCTACCAGTTCAAGTAATGATGCGAATTACCTCATGGAAATTGCACTTGATAATGCAATTACCGGAGAGACTACTAATGATGTAGTTCCTTACCCGGTAGAAGAATAATTGCTGCAAAACAATTGATTAAAAAGGGTGCCCGCTAAAGGCACCCTTTTTTTGTGTATTTTTCTTAACGTAATTTAAATAGCACAGGCCAATGCATATAAACAGGCACCAACCTTTCGTTTTGCATCGCAGGTCTGAATTTAGGCATCTTTTTTAATACACGAAGTACTTCAGCGTCAAGTTCTGGATGGACTTTACGAATAATTTCAACATCCTCCACAACGCCAAATTTATTTACCGTAAACTTTGCAATAACTCTGCCTTCAATACCATGTTCCACACATATTTCGGGATATTTGAGATTGTTATAAATCCACCGTATCATAGCCTCCTCCCCACCCGGAAACTCTGCCATAAACTGGACTTGAGTCGCATCAAAGGGTGTCTCAATCGTCTCTATATCTTCATCGCCATTCGGAAAAATCCAGTCGGGCACATAACCTGTTCTGTCCTGATCAAAAATACTAGCTATATCTATATCAGGAATATCCTGATCATCAACAGGAATTGGGATTAACAGATCAGGAATTTTCTCTTTTTTCTGTTCTGTTCTGGGAATCAGAGGTATCAAATCTTTCTCTGCTGAAAACATGATACCGGCATAATTCATTTCGTCGGTTGACTGTTTCGGATTGCCCCATTCCAGGGCAACAAGAACCATTGATAATGCGATGATAAATCCAACCTGAAGATGGATTAACCGTTGTTTCTCAATGTTTGCATTTAAATTCTTTTTAGGTTGCATGGTTGTTTGGTTTAAGTAATACTCATTGTTGTCAGTTAAAAACCCACAACTACCGTTCCTGATTAGCAAAACTCAACATGTCATACAACTCTGAATGTCAAACAATAAGAGACTTTATGTATTCGTTATAATAAAATTGCCATAGCTGTTTAATTCTGGTTTTTCCCAGATGGATAAACGGAATTATGACCGTTTCTTGTCTCCAAATCATCGAACCAATATGCATTATAAGTGTTCTAACACTGAAATTATTCCGTTTAAACCGTATAACATAAGCTATTGAACCATATGGATGAAATTGTTTTCCTTGATGTATCAACGGTGGGTACAGTTGAAAATCTTAAACTTCTTAAAAAACTTGGAAAAATAGAACTTTACGAAAAAACTGAACCTGATGAGATTGTTGAGCGTTGTCTGGGTAAAGAGATCGTAATAACAAACAAGGTTGTTTTAAATGCAAAAGTGATGGATCAGTTACCGGATCTGAAGCTTATATGTCTGGCTGCAACAGGAATGAACAATATAGACCTTGACTACGCTTCCAAAAAAAATATCCTGGTTAAAAATGCAGTGAATTACTCCACCGACTCAGTAGCTCAGCTCACCTTTACGATGCTGCTACAACTTGTAAATCGTCTGAGTTATTATGATCATTATGTTAAAAGTGGTGCTTATGCGAAGAGCGATTCATTTACCCACCATGGAGAACCTTTTTGGGAATTAAGAGGTAAACGCATGGGAATCATTGGGTTGGGCACTATCGGAAGACAGGTGGCAAGAATTGCCGAAGCTTTTGGAATGGAAGTGGTTTTTTACTCCACAACCGGACGCAATAACAACATCAATTACAAGCGATTTGAACTGGAAGACCTGTTGAAGAATTCTGACGTTGTATCGATACATTCCTCACTCAATGAAAAATCAAAAGGGTTGATCACCTACGAAAAAATGAAACTAATGCGCCCCTGTGCCATTCTGCTGAATCTTGGACGGGGCGGAATCGTTGTGGAGGAAGATCTGGCCCGTGCCTTGAATGAAAACATCCTGGGGGGAGTCGGGCTGGACGTACATGAAAACGAACCTGTTCTGTCTGATAATCCTATACTTAAAATATACGATAAGGATAAACTGATCCTCACTCCGCACATCGCCTGGGCATCAAAAGAGGCCAGGGAACTACTTCTTCAAAAGATTGCCCAGAACATAGAGAGTTACCAGAAAGCTAAACTATAGACTCCTACGTATGCTCATGGGACCAACACCCCTGTAAACTATTCCATAAAAAAAGACAGGCCACCGCGGGACCTGTCTTCTTATTTAATATTGAATTTTATTCCATTAGGATCATCATAAAAAATAAACCCGTTTTATGAGAGTACCGGGGAACCGGCTGTACGAATTCATGTGTCTATGTGCATGGTATTATGACAATTAACGAAACCAATAAATAAAATTCTTAATCACCTTCCTAAAACGGAAAACGAATAAAAATTAAAGTTCCCTGATTTTAACGTTACGGAACCAAACATCATCACCGTGGTCCTGAAGTCCAATAAGCCCTTCTTTTGCAACATTGGCCCAGTCGGGATTCAATCCGGGAAATTTAGAATCTGCGACCAGTTCATTCCATTCCGGCGTCCATAGGTGATATTCAAGGACATTTTTACCGTTTTGCTTATGCACAACTGTTCCTTTGTAACAGATAATCTCGATACTGTTCCACTCGCCGGCTGGATTGGCATTTTGAGGTTTCGCCGGGATCAGGTCATACAATGAACCTGCCTGTCGGTTTCCATCTTCACCCAGCATTGCATCAGGATGCTTTTCATTATCGAGCACCTGCAATTCCGGTGCGGTTCTCCAGATGGTTTCAAATTCAGGCTTCTCCTGTCCCAGATAGAATACTCCGGAATTTCCTCCTTCAGAAATCTTCCATTCAAGTTTTAAATGGAAATTCGAAAATTTCTTTTCATAGATAATATCACCGCCATCTTCTGAACCAGCTTCTCCCCTACCTGAACCCTGACATTTAAGGGCTCCATCTTCAATTATCCAGGCTTTTGGAAAATGATCCTTGCCATATCCTCTCCAACCATCGGTACTTTCACCATCGAATAACAGTACAAAACCTTGTTCCTTCTCCTCAGCCGATAAAGTATTTGGAGCCACTTCCTCTTTTTTAGCTTCTTCACCATTCTCGTCCGATGATTTGTCGTCAGACTTCGCGCCAGTATTGCAGGATGACAGTAAAACACCCGAGATCATTATAGCAGTGCAAAACTTTAGCAGATCTTTAGTTTTTTTCATTTTTTTAATATTTATGGTTTAACAGATTGATGTTCATTTTTGTGCACCTAAATTTCTTAAAATAATTGAAAATATTCAAATATTATCATCAATAGCTTAAAAATTAAGTGAATTTAAGTGGTTAATACTGGTTTGTGCACATGCTATGCCATGAACAGCTCCATCTTTTTCTACAACCAGGTGTTTAAACCCACCGGTTTCCCTTAATTTAAAGATCCGTTCAAAGTCAATTACACCTTCTCCAACACAAGCAAAACTCTGCCTGTCTGACAGATCATAGGCATCCTTTACATGCAGTAATTCATATCTTCCCGGATATTTCTGTATATATGTTGCCGGATCGACACCTCCAACCGCCGCCCAGTAAAGGTCCAGTTGCATTGTAACCAGTTCCGGGTCGGTATTCTGTAAGTAATAATCATAGGGCATCATGCCATCATCCAGGGGCCTGAACTCATGATCGTGGTTATGGTAAGCAAATCGTAATCCGCTCTTATTACAGGCCTCTCCAATCCTGTGAAATTCGTCAACCGCAAACTTCAGGTCGTCCATGGTGATCAGATCATCCGGGTTGTTCATCCAGGGCCAATAACATACCAGGTATTTTTTATTCATCTCAAGCTGATCATCAATGAGCTTCTGCATCCCATCGCCATGGAAACCAGCCAGGTTGGATCCTCCTGCCAGTGGATTCAATCCGATGTCCCTGAGCAATTGTTTCAGTTCAGCAGCCTCCATACCAAAAGTACCCCCAAATTCCAGATGCTTATACCCCATTTCTGCAATTTGCTCAAGTGTTCCCCTTGGGTCCTCTTTAAGTTCATTACTTAATACACCGGAGATAATACCAAAATCGTGTAGTTGGTCATGGGTAGTACATGCTCTGAGCAGCGCAGGTGACAAGCCCACCACTGCCGAACCGGCCAGGGTAGTTCTTAAAAAATCTCTACGTTTCATAGTTTTTAGGTTTTATATTCTATTATGATCGACCTTAATGACTACAAGTCCATTGTTACTAAAAGTCAATGTAGATAATTGCTTTATTTTTGACTCATACTCCCCACTGTGCATAAAGGTTAAAGCTATAAATAGGGTCTGCTGAAAAACATTAAATATATTTATTATCAGTATGATAGACTAATTATTCCATTAAAAAGTGCAAGGTTTTTTGGAAATCAGATAAATAAACTTGCATTTTTTAGAAGAATAATTCCTGATTAGTCTGTAGCACATCATCTACTGCGTTGGCTGCAGCTCGCAGTATTACTATACAGCGTCGCTTTGCCGCCTTGTAGCTGATGCACTACAGACTTTTTCAGCAGACCCTAAATAATGAGGCAGAAATGAAAGTCTATTTTTCTTCCAATAACTTACGCAGCTTGCTGAAATCAGGAATATTGATCATATCACGTTCAGAATTAATCAACCCCTCCTGGTTCATCTGCCGGATCTCTCTGGTAAGCGATGGCCTGGCTACCCCGAATAATTCAGATAGCTGCTGGTGGGTAAGAGGAATTCTGAAGGAGGAATTGCCGGCTGAATATTGCAGAAAAAAGAAGCACAGCTTTGCACGTAGCGTGGGAAATGAAAGAAAACGGATTTTTTCTGATAAGAACTGCGCACGGTTTGAGATTGCATCCAGGTAATTATTCAGGAGCCTCAGGTCCGACTGAAGAAGTTTCGAAAATTCATCCCGGTGCATCTGCCAAAGTAAAGTATTTACAGAGGCAATTACATTTACAGGATACGTTCTTCTTCTACCATAAAGAAAAGCAGGCGCAATCATCTTCGAGGGCCCAAGGTCCTCAATTTTTAAAATTTTTCCTGAAAGATCGGTCATTTCACCGGCCACCTGCCCATCAAGGATAATTCTGATGTATTCGCAAGGTGTTCCGGTCTGTGAAATCATACTTCCTTTTGAAAATGATTTTACCTGGCACAGTTTCCCATCCAGAAGGTTCTGGATATCGTCAGTTGGAATTCCATAAAAAACAGCACTTTCAGTCAGAATGTCCAGGTATTCATGAATCATAGAATTGGATTATGGTGTTGTAACAATCGTTACAACCGGGTAACAGCAATTGAACTAAATTTGTTGTGAATATAAAGAAAAGATACAAAAGTATCTGATGGCTATCATGGAATAGAACACCTTGATTCAGATATAGTCAGTACATTTTAACCAATTTGAAAACAGAAAAACGATGGAAAGAGAGATCATCTGTATTGATGAAGATTTATGCGACGGATGCGGTGACTGTATTCCAAACTGTCATGAAGGTGCATTGCAATTAATTGATGGTAAAGCGCGCCTCATCAGCGACCTGCTGTGTGACGGACTTGGTGCATGTGTAGGTCATTGTCCCCAGGGTGCCATTAACATGGAAAAACGTGTAGCTGATCCATATAACGAAACTGAAGTAATAAAACTGATGGCAAGCAAGGGCAGAAATACAGTTTTAGCACATTTGCAACACCTGCTCGACCACAATGAAATTGATTTTCTTAAGGAAGGTGTAGGCTGGCTCAGGAAAAATGAAGATAAACTGGATTTCAATCTACAAGAGGTGACCTCGATTATCCATAATCAAAAAGTGGAGAGGGAGCGCATGAAAATAGTTTCAATGGCCACTGCAATGAAGCCCTCAACAAGCGGCTGCCCAAGCTCCCAAACCCGGGAAATTGACCCCATAAATGGTTCTGCAGGAGAAATTCCTTCAAGACAATCGAGTGAGTTAAAACAGTGGCCCGTACAATTTCACCTGGTAAATCCTTCTGCCGGTTATTTTAGGGGAGCCGACCTGTTATTGGCCGCTGATTGCTCTGCATATACCCTTGGTAATTTTCATTCTGACTATCTGAAAGGAAAATCTCTGATCATTGGTTGTCCAAAACTGGATAGCGGACAGGAAAATTATCTGAGTAAATTGGTACAATTGATCGACCAGGCACAGATCAATACGATCCACGTATTGGTTATGGAAGTACCCTGCTGCGGGGGACTTATCAGACTGGTTGAGCAGGCTACATCTTTGGCCACCAGGAAAGTACCGGTAAAGGCAACTGTTGTAGGTGTAAACGGTGCAGTTCTGAGTGAAGAGTGGGTCTGAAAAATGAGATCAGATAACAACAGACTTGAATATCATTTCAGAATGTTGTAACTTACCAACATGCATGCATTATTGATTGTAATTAGTGTCTGTCCACTCCACTTTATTGGCAAACTAATTAAGTGATCAGGGATAAGATTTTTTTCGGCTGCATATCTTTTTTTACCTAAAAAATGGAAAAGATGGGAACCCAGTCTAACAACATTGGAAAAAACAGTATTTCCGGCAGCCTGGTCAAGGCACATGATCAATTATATTATTACGCCTTGCAACTTACAGAAAATCCTGAAGATGCACGGGACCTGGTCCAGGAGACCAGTTACAAAGCATTGAAAAATTATTCGAAGCTGAAGCATGAACAGTACAAAAACGCCTGGCTCTACACAATTCTCAGAAATACCCATATCAACAACCTTCGAAGCAGTCATTTCAGGAATATTACAATGAATAAAGCAGACCAGGATTACCTTGTCTCCTCTGCAACCTTACCAGAAGTTGAACATCCCGACAGGATATTTGAGAGAAAAGAACTCAACACTAAAATTAGGTGTCTCCCTGCAGTTTACGCCAAACCTCTTAAACTATTTCTGGCCGGGTACGCCTACAAAGAAATTTCGCATATGACCGGTGTTCCCATTGGTACCATCAAAAGCCGGATTCACATTGCCAAGGAAAAATTAAAGAAAACTTACGGCAGCGCGTAGTTCATTTTGTGCTAAATAGTTGCGTATTGTCTTTTGTCCACCGCCTGGAAGATTTCACTCCCCGCACATACGATAGCATAGACTGGATTCGTTCTCCGGAAATAATGCCTGAAGAAATAGATTTCGGTGATACCGGATACTATGAACCAAGTCGCCCGGTAACGCTAAATAACTGATTCACTTCTTCACTCTCCTTGTAACCAATACGTATTGCTTTCGCCCGCATCAGATGTTCTCCGGGCTCTAACGGAACAGGACCTGTATAAAGTTTCCATGAAGGATTAACCCCAGTCTCCAATGTATATGCAATAGAAGCTCCGTTGGTGGGACATTGCAACTTTATCTCACATGGATATGGGATCACTTCGGTTTCAATGGCCACCAACCTTTCAAAATCAGAACTGGAATCTATGATAAATTTAGGCTTATAAGTTTCAGGCTGCACACCACCCGGCCAAAACATTTCAACCATCTGATCCTCTGGTATGCGTCCCATGTCATTGATCTCATCCATATAATTGTCCATGGTTACCCGCATCTCCTGCACAATATGTTTGAAAGCGGGATCTCCTGCCAGGTTATGTATATTGTGCGGATCTTTCTCGCAATCGTAAAGCTCTTCGACTGGTCTGTTATCAGCCATCCATAGTTTCTGTACTGCGTTCAGGGAATCCTCCAGATTCAGTCTTATCAGCTCCTGCATAATAGGCATTCGATTCCTGTAAGGGACCCATACAATATAAGGTTGGTGTGGATAATAGTTTCGAATATACCTGAACTGCTCTGTTCTTATGGCCCTAACCATATCATAGGAAAGATCGAATCTGTCTCTGGCAGCAAAAACGAAATCCCGCTCCTCAACTTCTGCGTATTTTCCCAAAAAAGCTCTGCCTTGCATATGTGCTGGGACCTCAATACCTGCAAGAGATAGTGTAGTAGGTCCAAAATCTATGGAACTGATCAACCTGTCGTCTGTTGTTCCCGCGTACCTGCGATCCGGATACTTTACAATCAGCGGAACCCTCAGTCCCGATTCATACAGCCACCGCTTTGCCCGGGGTAGTCCATCCCCATGGTCGGTCCAGAAAAATACAATGGTATTGTCTGCTTCTCCGGATTCTTCCAGCACCTTGAGCAATTCCCCAATCTTCTTATCCACAGACATAATATTGTCGTACACCTTGGCTATATTTTCCCTAACAGCTGGCGTATCAGGGTAATACGGAGGAACTTCCACAAGATCCGGATTTGTGAATTCCGGTTTGCTCCAACATTTGCTCTCGTGTGTGTCCGTAAAATTAAATACGGCAAAAAAAGGTTGCGATTTGTCCTTCCGATTAATAAATGATGCCCGCGGGCTATTTTCATCCCACGCAGTAACAGGAGGAGTAAACTGGTAGTCGGTTTTTACATTATTTGTACAATAGTAACCAGCAGCCCTGAGATATTCGGTAAAAGTTTTTACATAGGCAGGTGGTACAGCCTGGTAAGGACCTGGTAATCCGTCTGCCACTTGCGAAGTTCGCATATGGTGGGTACCTATAGCGCTTTGCTCCATCCCTGTAATGATACCTGATCTGCAGGGTGCACAAACCGGGGCAGAAGTAAAAACATGTGTAAACCTTATGCCTTCGTCTGCCAGCCGATCGACCACCGGTGTTTTTGCAAGCGTATCACCATAACATCCTATTCGGGGAGACAGATCCTCCAGGGATATCCAGAGTATATTCGGCATTTCGAGTTGAGAATATTCTTCACCCGAAATATTACTATTGGTATTATTGCAAGCAGATACCATTCCTGCAGTTCCGATTATAACGGCCAGGTTTTTAAGGTTGGTTACAGATTTCATAAATAATGGATTATAGTTGGTTGAGTTTTCTAAATTATAAAATCTATTGCTAAAACTGAAAAAGCACCACGATCTTTTGAATCGTGGTGCTTAAACTAACTAACTAACGACTAACCTAAAACGAAAAAACTACTAATTATCCATAGTAAATTTTGCCTTGATAAGATCCGAGGAGTTCCTCCCGACGAACAGATGAAAATCTCCCGGTTCTGCTCCAAATGTCATATCAGCCCTGTAAAATTTCAGATCTTCCTCAGTAATGGTGAAGGTAACTGTTTGCTGCTCCCCGGGTGCAAGATTGATCTTTGTGAATCCTTTTAGCTCCTTCACCGGTCGTGTAACACTTCCTACAAGGTCGCGAATGTAAAGTTGTACGACCTCTTTTCCCTCGTATGGTCCTGCATTGGTAATATTAACCGATACTATTAGTGAATCATCCTTTGCGAAAGAGCTGGAACTGAGTCGCAGATCATCATATATAAAATCTGTATAACTTAAACCAAATCCGAAAGGGAACAGGGGCTCATTAGGACTATCTATATACCTGGACCTGTACTTTTGTTCCTGTCCTTCAGGATCATATGGCCTCCCTGTATTTTTCATGTTGTAATGAATCGGGATCTGTCCCACATTTCGGGGAAATGTCATGGTTAGTTTTCCGGATGGGTTTATCTTCCCAAACAGCGCATCAGCAATGGCACTTGCCCCTTTGGTACCAGGGTACCAGGCTTCAACCATGGCATCCACCATTTCATACTCCTGTACCAGGGTTAACGGCCTCCCATTCAATACCACCATTACCATGGGTTTATTCAATTTCTTCAGCTCTCTGATCAAATCAGTCTGCGCTTTTGGCAGTCCGAGCTTTGTCCTGCTTGCAGCCTCTCCCGACCAGTGCCAGGACTCTCCCAAGGCAAGAACGATCACATCCGATTTTCCAGCAGTGGCAATTGCTTCAGCGACATCTATCTTGTCGGTCTCATCAATAAACCAGGCCCCCTTCGCATAGGTTGTTTTGTCTTTACCATTTATTTGCTCTATGGCCTGTAGAATTGTCTGAATATCTTTCCACTTTCCATCGGCGATCCATGAGCCAAGCAGATCGCGTTGCAATGTTGCATGCGGACCTATTACCGCGACCTTGGTACCCGGCTTAAGAGGAAGCAGTTTGTCTTTATTTTTTAAGAGCACCAATGACTCAGCTGCCAATTCATAGGCCAGATCCAGATGTTCTTCAGTGGAAAGCAAAGTTTCCTGTCGTTCTTCATCAAAATACCTGTATGGATCATCGAATAGTCCAAGACTGAATTTACCTTCAAGTACCCACAAAACTGCCTTGTCGATTTGTTCTTCTGTAATTTTTCCCGACGCAACCAAAGAGCGAAGTTTCACCCTGTAAGCGGAACTCTCCATATCTATATTCACCCCTGCATTAATGGCCAACACTGCTGCTTCGGCAGTATCAGCTGCCACCCCATGCTGGATCATTTCCGTAATCCCGGTATAATCTGTCACAATAAATCCATTAAATCCCCACTCCTTGCGTAAAATATCATTTAACAAGTATTTGCTGCCAGTTGCCGGCATTCCGTCAACCTCATTAAAGGAAGTCATGACTGAACCAGCACCGGCTTCAATAGCTGCTTTAAAGGGAGGCAGGTATACCTCTCGGAGAACACGGTCCGACATATCCACTGTATGGTAATCCCTTCCGGCCTGCGGAGCCCCGTAAGCAGCATAGTGTTTAACACAAGCAAGTAATGTATTATTGGCAGTAAGATCGTCACCCTGAAATCCCCTTACTTTTGCCTTTGCTATTACATTTCCCAGGTAAGTATCCTCTCCCGTTGATTCAGCTACCCTGCCCCAGCGCGGATCAAAGGAGATATCCACCATGGGTGCAAAGGTCCAGTTAACCCCGCAGGCTGAAGCTTCAACTGCCGCAACCCTGGCTGCTTTTTCTATCAGCTCCGGGTTCCAACTGGCTGCTTCACCCAATGATATGGGAAACGTGGTACGATAGCCATGAATTACATCATAACCAAACAGCAGTGGAATTCCAAGCCTGCTTTCATTTACTGCGAGCTCCTGTAATTTTCTGTTAAAACTAACCTCATGGGCATTGAAAATAGCTCCACATGACCCGTCCTTAATGTATCGTTCACTATCATTGGAAACCACAGGTCCGGTAACATCCCAATGACTGGTATAAGCCACAAGCTGTCCTATTTTCTCATCCAGGGTCATCTGCTTCAACAACTCTTCTGCGTCCTCCTTATAGGGTCTTTTATCTGCTTCTGATCCGCGGGGGATACAGCTGTTACAAAGAAAAACCAACAGAATTAAAATCCCAGGTACTCTCATACTTCAAAATTTATTCATAAGTAAATCCCAACCTGTTCAGACCTCTTTGAACATCTTCATTGTTCATAAACAAATTCCAGAAAAGTCCCGACCGGTAATTTTCAATCATTACAACGATTGGCCCCTGGTCTATTGCCAGGTACTTTTTCGGGAACCAGTTATGTTCCAGGCTAAATGCATCATAAAACCCATAGGGACCCATAAGTTTATCACCCAAATCTTCATAAAAATATCGTGCAACTTTCAATACCTCCTCCGGAGCATAAGGCATGGAAGAGAGAGCCGCTGTAGGCGAGATAACTGAAAAATCTCTGTCGGGGCTGTGTCCCGCATAACCCATCAGGTGATTATCTTCTCCACCGAAATCTGGAATAGGCTCTCCCTTCTGTTTCAAAGTGTTATATCCACGTATGGAATAACTTGAGGTCAAACCCCAGCACGAATCGCCATATCCTACAAATTCGTTTGGATTATCAATACAATATTCCCTGTTGATCAGCACATGATTCCTGTTATGCCTCCAGTAATCGGCATATCTGTCTTTCAGATTTTTAGGATTTAGTCCGAGGTATGAATAATGTGCCCAGAAAAGTGGGCCCCCATTGGTTTTTCCACGGTGTTCCAGTTCCAGGGGCATGCCATAAGAGACTCCATCACTTCGTATATCGCCTCCCCTGGCCCAGCCTTCATGATATGCTTCAGGTGTTATGGGATAATCGGGTGATGAGGACCCCATAACATAGGTTATCAGACATTCATTGTATCCTGTGATTTTATGATTTTTCTCAAACCCGTAATTCGGTGACCAGTGCCAGAGCAGTGCAGGCTGTCCGTTCTGGTACCAGTTCCACTCAACACCTTTCCAAAGTTCATTCATCTTATTGGCAAGCGCCTGTTCCCGTTCATTACCGTTTTTAAAATACTCATATACGGTAACCATTCCCTGTGCCATAAAAGAGGTTTCAACGATATCTCCTCCATCGTCATTCTTACTGAATGGTACCGCTTCACCTGTTTCCCCGTTGATCCAGTGTGACCAAGCACCATGAAACCTGTCGGCATCTTCAAGGAATCGGGCAATTTTTATTAAACGGTCGACGCCTTCTTCCCTGGTGATAAAGCCCCGTTCAATCCCTGTAAGGATCGCCATTAGCCCAAATCCTCCACCACCACTTGTTACGACATGTTTGTCCTGCTGGGGATAAATATCGTCCATATGAAATCTTTCCCGGGCCAATCCTGAATTTGGTTCGGCTCCATCCCAGAAATAACGGAAGGTCTGATACTGGATAACTGTCAACAACGAATCATCGGAAATTTTCTCATTATCTCCATTGGTACCCGGTTTGTTCCTTCCACATTGTGTAACTAAGATTGTCAACAATGATATTGTAAGAAAAAAGAGATACTTTTTCATATAGTTATTTTTAATTTTTAGAAGTCAGTTTGAACCCACCATGTTAAAATATCCATGCTACCCAATATATCAGGCTGTTTAAATTGACGATTATTTTATCATGTGTCTTTTATTTCTACGTTTTTCAGGTAAACTAATATGTAAATCCAAGTTTTGTAAGACCTGCCTGCACTTCCGGTGCCGACATAAAAAGATCCCACAATAACCCTGTTCTGTAATTTTCAATCATCAGTAACATAGGACCCTGATCTATGGCAATATTGGAGGTCCCGAACCAATTTTCGGTTACATTGAAAGCATCATAAAATCCATAAGGACCCCAGAGTCTGTCTCCCAATTTATAGTAGAAATGCCGCATAGCATCCATTGACTGTTCAGGAGTAAAAGGAATTGACGACAAGGCAGCGGTTGGGGTGATCACCCCCCTGTCATTGGTTGGTGAATGAGCTGAGTATCCCTTGTTACCATCACTTGCAGTTAAACCCCAGCAATCTTCGGAATATCCAACGTAACCCCGGGCGTTTACGATGCAATGCTGACGATTTATAAGTGTATGATTCACTGCCTGTTCCCAGTAATTTGCATACTGATCTTCCATGTTCCTCGGATCGATACCTATAAAGGAATATTGTTCGAAAAACAGTGGACCGCCATAGGAGGGCCCCAGGGGAAGTGTAATTCCGAAATACTGGTTTCCATTTACCATATTGGGTCCGCCTCCCCATCCAATTTCATAAACCTCTTTTGAAATAGTATGTGTTGTTGAGCTGGCTGCCATCACATAAGTGATCAGTGCTTCGTTCCATCCGCGAATCTTGTGATTCTTCTCAAAATCATAATTTGGCGACCAGTGCCATGTGAGGGAATTCTCCCCCTGGGTATACCAATCCCACTCAATGGCATCCAGTAATGTGTTAATGTCGGTGATCAGGGCAGCCTCATCTGTTACTGCTTCATTCAGATATTGCCTGACAGTAATAAGCCCCATGGCCATGTAGGATGTTTCAACCAGGTCACCTCCGTCATCTTTCGAACTAAATGGGTTTACATCTCCGGTTGATCCAGACAACCAGTGTGACCAGGCACCATGGAACCTGTCGGCCGTTCCCAGGAAATCAACAATAGTGCGAAGTCTGGCAACCCCTTCTTCTCTTGTAATATATCCCCTTTCAATTCCAACCGGGATAGCCATAACACCAAATCCGGAGCCCCCAGAAGTAACATTATCTGCAGAGGTATTCCTCTCCCTGTTCAAGCCACTTACCGGATGGGCAAAATCCCAGAAATATCTAAATGTCTGTACCTGGACAATATTCAACAGTTCTTCATCTGATACTACAGGATATTTGTCCGTAGAATCCAACTGTGTATAAAATTCCAGTGTATACGCGTCGAATCCTTTCCCAATCTCTTCAGCAAGTCCGCCTGAAATCTTAAAATTGATTCTCCTGTAATAGGGAAGATCTTCAATTACTGTAACCTTCAGAACTGAGTCACTAACCTGTGTAACTGTATGATTATAATTAAGGCTCCCCAATAAAACACTGGTATAAGGTTGCAGAACTCCTGCCGCCAATGGCTCTGAGAATGCAATTTCGATCTCGGGTTGAAATGAAATATTGA